>PLLC01000016.1 GCA_003141195.1 Syntrophaceae bacterium | reverse complement strand
GAGAACTTTGGACTGTCAAGTTAAAAAGAAATTGGCTGTTAAACGGGACGCCGCCATGATCGAAAAGAAATCGATGCTCTGCCCGAACTGCCGCAGGCTGATCAGCAGCGATGAGCCGGCCTGCCCCTATTGCGGCATGTCCCGCCCGGGCGCCCTCTGGAAAAGGAGATTCGCGGGCATGACCTCCCTGCGCCGCCTCGATCCGGTGATGGCGATCCTCATCGTCAACGGCGCCTTCTATCTTCTTTCGCTTCTGCTCGACCCGACGGCGCTCGGCCTTTCGGCAAACCCCTTGACGTTTCTCTCCCCTTCGGACGAAAGCCTCTTCCTCCTTGGTGCGACCGGAACCATCCCGATCGCTTACGGCCGCTGGTGGACCCTCATCTCGGCCTCCTTCCTCCACGGGGGGATCCTGCACATCTTCTTCAACATGATGGCGCTGCGGCAGCTCGCACCCTTCGTGCTCAACGCGTTCGGCCTACACCGTTTCGCGATCCTTTACCTCTGGACCGGCGTCGCCGGCTTTTTTCTTTCCTGGCTCGCCGGTATTCCCTTCACCATCGGGGCCTCCGCCCCCATCTGCGGCCTGATCGGCGCCATCCTCTACTATGGCAAGAGCCGGGGTGGTTTTTACGGCGAGGCGATCTACCGCCAGGCGATGGGATGGGTCGTGGGACTCGTCCTCTTCGGCCTCTTCCTGCCCGGGATCAACAACTGGGCGCACGGGGGGGGCATCGTCTCCGGCATCCTGATCGCATTTCTAACCGGGTACCACGAGCGGAGAGCGGAGACGTGGATCCACCGGATCCTCGGAACGGTAAGCATCTTTATTACTTCGGCCGCCCTTTTGTGGGCGGTGATTCAGGCCGTGGTTCACCTGACCGTTTCGTAAAGAATTCTGGCCCCCTTTCTGGCCTCGCGTCCCCCTTCCCCGGCGCCCTGAACCTTTTCATTTCACGGCATTGACAAGACGCCCCTCCTGACTTATGATCAGACGAAACCGGGCGCAGGGAAGCTTCCGAACCGCATTTTCTTTCGGGGGCTTCACCGGAGATAAAACCTTTTCAACACCAGAAGAGAAAGGAAGGACCATGAAAAGAATGCTTCTTGGGGCGATGTTCCTTATCCCGGCACTTCTGCTGATCGCGGGCTGCGACACGTCCCTCACCGTCGGCGCAAAAACGATCGGCATCCGTTCGGGGGAATTCATTTACATGGACGGTTATCTGCGGGCGACCTACCTCTTCCCCTTCGACAAGGCGTGGACGGCCTGCGATAAGACCCTGGCCGGCATGAAGGCAACCGATGTCGAGCGAATTCGAAAGATCGCCCAGGGAAGCTTTACGGCGATGATTCAGGACGACAAGGTCCGGATCTCGGTTGATTACGTGGAAAAGGAGATTACGGCCGTTTCCATCATGGTCGGCACGTCAGGAAACAACCTCGCCTCGCAGCTCCTCCACGACCGGATCGCAAACGCCCTGAAGACCCCCTGAAAACGCGACCTCGCGGGGACCTTTGTGGAACAGCGGTGAAAAGCCGCCGAAGAGCATCCTAACAGGCTGTTCAAAAGCTTGTCCCGTACAGGATACGGGATGCCCAGATGCAAGGCTCCCGAAATCCTTGAAGCCGCGAGGCGTACCTTTTAGGTACGTTGAGCGGCGAAAGATAAGGGAAACGCCGCAGATGGGCGTTTTTCAACAGCCTGCTAATCCCGGGTGAGGCAGAGGAGCAGGCCCTTCAGGTAGCGGCCCTCCAGATGGGCGAGATTCACGGGGTGGTCCGGCCCGGCCCCGAGGGGGCCGAGGAACTGCGCCGTCTTTCCTGAATCCCGCACAGCGCCCTGGACGATCTTCTCGAACAGCTCCGGGCCGATCGGGTTCGAGCAGGAAAAGGTGGCAAGCATCCCCCCTTCACCCAACCGCTTCGCCGCTTGGAGATTGATCTCCTTGTACCCCCTGGCCGACCGGTCCACGTCCTTCCTGGACTTGGCGAAGGCGGGGGGGTCAAGAATGATCAGATCGAAGATCTCCTCCGTTTCCCGTAGATATTCGAAAACATTGGCTGTGAGCACCGGGTGCTGCTTCGGGGAATAACCGTTCCGGACGAGGTTTCGGCCGGCGATCTCGTTCGCAGCCGCGGAGGCCTCAACGGAAACGATCCGCCTTGCCCCCCCGCGGGCGGCGTAGATGGAAAAAGCGCCCGTGTACGAAAAGCAGTTCAGGACCGCGGCCTCCCGACTGAGAGTGCCGACAATCTCCCGGTTTCTCCGCTGATCGAGGAAGAACCCCGTCTTCTGCCCGGTGATCAGATCGACCTCGAAGCGAAGGCCGTTTTCCGTGATCTCCGCCGCCGCCGGAACCTTCCCCGCCGCAGTACCGATCCGGTCGGAAAGGCCCTCCAATTGGCGGGTACGCCCCTCGCTCCGCTCGTAGATCCCGGCCGGTGCGACCGCCTCCGAGAGGAGGCCGATCAGGATCTCCCGCCATCGCTCCATCCCCGCCGTTCCGATGCTGAACACAAGGTAGCCGCCGTACCGGTCGATGACGAGGCCGGGCATCCCATCCCCTTCCGCATTGACAAGACGATAAGCGTCCGTTTCCGGCGGGACGACCTTTCTCCGGAGCGCGACGGCCCGTTCGATCCGCCGCCGCCAGAAATCGGCGTCAATCCGGGCGGCCGGATCATCGGTCAGAAGGCGGAAGGCGATGTCGCCGGTGTTGAAAAAACCGAGGCCGAGGGACCGGCCGATGCTGTCCGTTGCAAGGACAATGTCGCCGGGCACAGGATTCCCTTCCACCCCGGCGAGCGCCCCGGAGAAGACCCAAGGGTGGCCCCGGCGAAGCGGAATCTCCCGCCCCTTCTTGAATATGATCCGCGGATAGCTCATGGCATCCGGTCTCTCTTGAAAAACATTGGGCGGAAGACGGGGATCGTTTTCCACCCGCATACGGCGATAACAAGACACCCCGCAGCAGATCGCGGTGTGTCTTAAGATATTGATTCTCTACCCACGAATCAAGCTTGGCGGCTTCGTAAAAAAGTCCGGATGCTGC
>PLLC01000057.1 GCA_003141195.1 Syntrophaceae bacterium | reverse complement strand
GCGATTGGAATACAACACGTTCAGGCCACACAGCTCTTTGAATTACCGCCCTCCGGCACCAGAGGCGTATCTGCATTGAGAAATAAAAAAATGGCAGAACTCTAACTCTAAATGTGGTACATGTTCTGGGGGCAGGTCAAGGATGAGAGCGATATTCGAATATACATAGGCAGTCAAACAGGCGGCCAACTTGATGGAATACACGGATAGTCAAACAGATAAATCAAACACACAATAAAGAGGAGGTGTCGTCATGAAGCCGATCGGCCCCCTGATGCGGGAACACAGGTTGATTGAAAAGATGCTGAGCTGCTTTGAGGGTGAAACCAGGAAGATTACTGAACAGAAAAAGGTGGACCCCCTATTTGTGGATACCGCTGTGGACTTCATTCGGACTTACGCCGACCGGACGCACCACGGCAAGGAGGAGGATATCCTCTTTCGAGATCTCATTAATAAACAGCTCTCCCGGGAACACGCCCGGATCATGGAAGAGTTGGTAGAGGAACATAAGTATGCCCGGAAAACGGTTGCTATGCTGGTGGATGCCAAAGAAAGACATCTCACGGGAGAAGATACATCACAGGAAGTCGTCACCCTCCTGAAGGAACTGGCCCATTTTTATCCCATACATATCGAAAAGGAGGATAAGCATTTTTTCTACCCCTGCATGGAGTATTTCACGCCGGAGGAGCAGGATAAGATGCTTGCGGAGTTCTATGAATTCGACAGAAAGATGATTCACGAAAAATACGGGAAAGTTGTCAATCAGATTGAGTCGCAGTCGGTGTAGATTTTTAATGTAGGAAGTGTGCATGGTCCGTATTTGATCAGAATACAGCTGGATAAGGATTTCAGGATGAAGAATTTTTTTCGAAGAATACGTTTGAGCATCATCCTAATCGTTGACTGGGGGGCTCTGCCCTGTGTTTTAGGTGAAGCAAAAGCACAAGATTAAAAAGTCGACGCGACAGGTGCAACGGGAACCCAGAGTGGAGCCATCCCAAGCCCCCTTTCACTGAAAGACTGTCTCGCTCGGGCATTAAAAGATAATCCCTTACTGACCGAGGCAAGGCTGGGGATCAGGGCCGGGTAAAAAGGTAAAAGATTTTCATAAGGACCATTGCTTTCTTTACAGAAAAAGTTTTTAGTATCCCCATATGCCGATATAAAACCTAAATCCAAATGGCAAAGATGAACCAGCGTGTAAAACCGAGAGTGGTCATTGTTGGCGCGGGATTCGGCGGACTCTGGGCTGCCCGGAGGCTGGCGAACAAGCCCGTTGATGTCCTCATTGTTGATCGGAACAACTACCACACCTTCCTTGCTCTCCTCTATCAGGTAGCGGCAGCCGAACTGGAAGCGGAGGATATCGCATACCCCGTTCGCAGCATCTTCTGGAATCTTCCCAACGTAGACTTTGCTTTGGCCAACGTCCGGCTGATTAACCTGCAAAATAGAATATTAGAAACCGATGGTGAGGAGATTTCTTACGATTATCTGATTCTGTCCACGGGAAGTATGACTCATTCATTCGACATACCGGGGGTGGAAGCCCATACCTATTATCTGAAGACCCTGGAAGAAGCAGTTACCCTAAAAAACCACATTATATGCTGTTTTGAAGGGGCCGCCAGAGAGACAAACGAGGATAGACGCAGAAGCCTTCTCACATTTGTTATCGTGGGCGGTGGCGCCACAGGAGTGGAGTACGCCGGTGCACTGAGCGAACTTGTTCATGGTCCCCTCGTCCGAGACTACCGTTCTATCGATTTTCAAACTGTCCGGATCATTCTCCTTGAAGCGTCGGACAGGCTGGTCGCTAATATGCCGGAGACGGTGAGCATCTATACGCTTGAGAGGCTCAAGAAGATGAGTATTGAAGTGCGATTAGGGGCGAAAGTCGTAGAAGTGACCCCAGATACAGCGAGATTAAGTGGCCAGAATAAGATTCCTACACGGACCGTTGTTTGGACAGCCGGTGTAAAAGGGGAACCGATTGCTACCCTATCGAGCCTGCCGACAAACCGGGATGGACGTGTTCCTGTTCTGCCGACGTTACAGGTACCAGGTCACCCGGAAATCTACGTGGTTGGAGATCTGGCTTCCATCAGCGAAAATAATCGTGTGTTGCCTATGGTTGCCCAGGTCGCTATCCAATCCGCAATTACGGCTGCACAAAACATCTTGCGACAAATCGATGAAACAGCGCCACGGCCTTTTTATTACCGTGATCGGGGCTCGATGATCACCATCGGTCGCAATACCGCTGGGGTGGCCATTGGTTCGAGAACCTATACCGGTTTTTTTGCCTGGCTCCTCTGGCTCGTTATTCACCTCTTCAACCTCATCGGTTTCCGTAACCGGATGATGGTTCTCATCAACTGGGCATGGGACTATCTATTATACGAACGGGCCGTCCGCTTTGTCTTTCCCTCAGAGATAGGCTCCCCTCCTAAATCATCCTCCTGTGTCTATGGGACCAAGCGTGACAATGACCCGCCTAAAGGATAATCATAATCATTATTTCGTATTTATATTTATAATCTTGACATTCCATCAAATAATAGTTGAAAATGGGCATAACAATCTGTTAGAATAAGTTTTATACTGTAAAATAAAAAAGAAAAAGGAGGTAAGATTATGTTTGCACCAAAGAATATCCTTGTTCCAACAGATTTTTCAAAATTTGCAGATGCGGCATTGAAGAAGGCGGTTGATATTGCAACCCAGTATGATACCAAAATCTATCTCTTACATGTTATCGATGAGCAAATCAAACAATGTGCCGTTGATTACTGCCTCAGTTATGAAGTCGTCAAACAGCTCGAGAAGGAGAGTGTCAAGGCGTCCACAGACAAGTTGCAAAAAGAAGCCGAGGCTATTATCAAGGAGAAGAAGATAAAAGTTATTTTTGATGTCAAGAATGGTGTTCCCTCTGAAGTGATATTGAGCGAGCAGAAAGCGAAAAAGATTGATTTGATTGTTATTGCATCTCATGGAAAGACAGGGATTCTGAAACAGCTTATGGGCAGCGTTGCAGATAAAGTAGTCAAAGGTTCAAAATGCCCTGTCATGGTGGTTAAACCTTAATATGAAATGGTTGCATATGACATGACTGAAAAGTGTCAGCCGTAATTTGTTCAAATCACTAATTCATCTTTAAGCCGTCTCGTTTTCCGATGGGGCGGCTTGTTAGTTTCAACCTGATATTCCCCCCGATTAAGTGGACACACCGAAGAGTTAGAGATATGGAAAAATTGATTGGGAGATGTGTCATAGGTGCTGGGGAAGGGCCGGTATGAAATGCATAGAACCTGACTCTGGGGAATGTCATCGAGCCAATTGTGATGGAAAACCATAGACACACCATATTGGACATGTAATTATTAAAAGTTGCAAAGAAAACGTTTCGATGCACCCTTCCTACCCATAATCTTCGGTTTTATTACACCGGCAACTAAATATAGCAACGAATGATCGACGTTTACAGGAAATACGGGCATCGCACAGATTTAATGGCCATGTTTAATTGCCGGAGTAAATAATAATGAACCGGCTCCGAGGACTTGTGCTAGTCGAGGTCGACTGTTATTCATTCCATTGCCCTGGTCGCTTCGATCAGGGAAGGGTATCGCATTCTCGCAGACTCTCGACATCACGCAACGGGCAGTTCTGGCGTGTCGGGCGTGCAGCGCGCAGGTCTGGCGGCTGATATAAAGCGCTTACTTCTCGGGACTACAGTTTATCCTGTGGATCACGTTGGAGATAAGGCCGGTGATCTTGGCCACGGCATTGGGCTGCTTCAGCGCCCTGTAAACGATTTCCATGATTTTGTAATAACCCCTCAGGAACCTGATTTATCCGGCATAGAGTTCACCGCCTCATCCCCCCTCACCGAATGGTTTCATAGCCTCCGGGGACGCCGTGCTTCGAGAAGACGATTTGCCAAAGTTGAACATGCCGGGCGCGAAAGGACCCGGCGCAGTAAAGCAGGTAGTATTTCCACATGCGGTAGAACCGCTCGCCGTATTTCGCTTTCAATTGATCCCAGCCCGAGTCGAAGTTTTCAAACCAGGCCATGAGCGTCCTGTCATAATCGGGGCCGATCAGGTGCCAGTCCTCCATGACAAAGCTCTTTTCAACGGCGGCGCCGATCTGCGCAATGGACGGCATATTGCCTCCCGGAAAAAGATATTTTGTCATGAAGGGGTCCGCCGTGGTCGTTGTAGAGAGCTCTTTGCCGATGAACTTTTTCCGAAGCAGTCCCTGAATCGCGGCGTTTGGGACGTTTTGCAACGGAATCAACCATTTCTTCCGGGGAGATGAATGGGGTGGAATTCTCATGTCGGATGATTTATAAGGATCTTTGTTTATCGACGGGAGAAACGATGAGGGTACTGGGGCTGGATTACGGCAGCCGGAGGATCGGCGTTGCGGTCTGCGATGAGCTCGGAATGACGGCGCAGGGGGTTGGGACCGTCGTCCGGAAGAACCGCGATGCGGATCTCACGGCGATCGCCGTTTTCATCGAACGCTTCGGCGTCGAAAGTATTGTCGTGGGTTATCCGCTCCGTCTCGACGGCAGCGAGGGGATCCAGTGCGAGAAGGTCAACCGGTTTATCCGGCGGCTGCAGACCCGTTTTACCCTTCCCGTCATCCGCCGGGATGAAACCCTCTCAACGAAAGAGGCGAAGGAGCTTCTCCGGGAGACCGGCGTCCGCCGGGAGAAGAAAAGAGGGGTCGTCGACCGTCTGGCCGCCAGCATCATCCTTCAGGGCTATCTCGATGCGCTGGCCCGTGAGGGGGAAACCGGACATACGGCCCCATGAACATGCAAGCATATTCAAAAATGATATCTCGAATGAAATGGTTTTATAGACGGAAAAAGGTTCTCCTGTGCCTTCTGGTTCTGTTTCTGACCGGGGCGGCCTTCTACCGCTACGCGACAACCCCCGTCAATCTCCACACGGCCGTCAGGACGGTCGACATTCCGAAAGGGTCCGGCTTCTTCCGGATTACGGAGATTCTCAACGATGCCGGTCTGGCCGGGAACCGTCCTTTTTTCTGGGTCTTGGCCCTCGGAAAGAGGGTCGAGAAACACATTCGGGCGGGTGAATATGAACTCACCGGCACCATGACGCCGTCGGCGATCCTCGACAAACTGGTCCACGGGGAGATCAAGGTTTATCCGGTGACACTGCCCGAGGACATCACCGTAAACGAGGTGGCCCGACGGCTTTCTGTCTTCAAGTTGATCAATGAGAAGGAATTCGCGACGCTGGCCGTCGACCGATCTTTTCTCACCTCTCTCGACATCGAAGCGGACAGCATCGAGGGATACCTCTACCCGGACACCTACCGGTTCGACCGGTCCATGACGACCCAAGAGATCCTCCGGATCCTCGTTGGGAAGTTCTGGAAGGAGGTCACGCCGAAGATGCGGAAGCGCGTGGAGGAGATCGGCCTGACCCACGCCCAGTGGGTAACCCTCGCCTCGATCATCGGCAAGGAATCCGGCAACAAGGACGAAAAAGAGCTCATCTCCGCCGTTTTTCACAATCGTCTTGCAAAGGGAATGAAACTGCAGAGCGATCCGACAGCCGTCTATAACCTCGAACAGGACGGCAATCACGTGAAAACCGTCTTGCTGAGACACCTGAAATCGGACACGCCCTACAACACCTACCGGATCAGCGGCCTCCCGCCGGGACCCATCGCCAACCCCGGCATCGATTCCCTCCGAGCGGCCCTCTACCCCGCCAAAGTCGATTACCTCTATTTCGTGGCGAAGAACGACGGATCACACGACTTCTCCGTCAACCTCGCTGCGCACAACAGGGCCGTTTTAAAATATCAAATTAACAGACAAAAAAAGTAAAAAATATTTCTTGACAAAGGCGGAAACCTCCTCTATCTTGGCCTCAAAGTGGTGCAAAGTGGATTATAGTGGAGGAAAATTCTTCAATGTCCGTCTTCCGAGGTCAATATTACCACGCCATCGACGACAAGGGGAGAGTCATTTTCCCATCACGACTGCGCGAGGTGTTCGCCGAGAAATACGACAACCGTCTCGTCATCACGAACTGGGACGGTTATCTGATGGTCTTCCCCTACGACGAGTGGCGGGTGATCGAAGAAAAAGTCTCCCACCAGTCCCTTCTCAGGAAAGAAGTGCGCGCCTTTCAACGGTTTTTCATGTCGGGCGCCGTCGATTGCACCCTCGACGGCCAAGGGCGCATCCTCATCCCCCCCAATCTCAGGGAATTTGCAAAGTTGGAGAAGGACATCGTACTCGCCGGAATGATCAAGGTTATCGAGATCTGGAGCAAGGAAAGGTTCGAGGCCGAGATGAAGAAGAGCGGGGACAACCTGGACGGCTTCAGCGACTATATGGCAGATCTGGGGATATAGAAGGCCCCGGTACAATGGCTTTTTCGATTTGTTTTACGAAGGCATCATGAAATGGACGTCTTCCACAAACCGGTCCTGGTCGGAGAGGTCATCGCTTCCCTTCAATGCCGGGCCGGCGCCGTCTATGTGGACGGCACGCTGGGAGGCGGGGGACACGCCTTTGAAATCCTGAGGAACTCGGCGCCGGACGGCCGCCTGATCGGCATCGACGCCGACGGGGATGCGCTCCGGGAAGCGGGGAAGCGTCTGGCGCCCTTCGGCGACCGGGCGATTCTGGTGAAGGGGAATTTCGCCGACATGGAAACCACTCTGTCCGGGATGAACATCGAAAAGGTGGAGGGAATCCTCCTCGATCTGGGCGTTTCCTCCCATCAACTGGACGCGGCGGAGAGGGGATTCAGCTTCACTCTCGACGCCCCCCTGGACATGCGGATGGACCAGGTCCGGGGTCCGAGCGCGTATGATCTCGTCCACACCCTCTCCGGAGAGGAGTTAGGGGGGCTTATCCGGAAGTTCGGCGAGGAAAGGATGGCGGGGAGAATCGCCCGGGCCATCGTGGAGAGGCGGACCCTTTCCCCCATCCGGACGACGGCCGATCTGGCCGGCGTGGTGGCCGGGGCATTGCCCAGGACCAGGGGACCCGCCCGAATCCATCCGGCGACCCGGACCTTCCAAGCCCTCCGGATCGCCGTCAACGACGAACTCGCCAACCTGCAACAAGCGCTGGTCGGCGGGATGGATCTTCTCAAACCCGGGGGACGCTTCTCCGTCATCTCCTTTCATTCGCTGGAAGACCGGATCGTCAAGAACGCCTTCCGCGCCGGAGAAAAAGGCTGCATCTGTCCCCCTAACCTTCCCGTCTGCGCCTGCGGCCGGAAGCCGACGATGAAAGTTGTGACGCGGAAGCCAGTGGTCGCGGGCGAGGCGGAGATCCGCGACAACCCGCGGGCCAGAAGCGCAAAGCTCAGAACGGCGGAGAGGATCGGATCATGCAGGCCGTAGAGGTTCTCAAACATACGGTTCGACCGCAGGAGCGCGCACCCGGCCGGATCGGATATTCGACCTGGATCTTCATCGCCTCCATCCTGATGACGGTGGCGCTCCTCTACGTATGGAGCCACATCCACATGACGGAGTTGGAGTACCAGATCGCCCGGGAGCTGAGCAGCCGGGAACAGATCACGGAAGAACAGACGAAGCTCAAGGTTGAACTTGCCACGCTGAGATCACCCCAGAGGATCGAAACCATCGCCCGGGAGAAGCTGCAGATGATGTACCCGGAAAGAAAACAGGTGATCGTACTGAAATGACCGGCGAATCGAGAAAATGGATGAAATTCAGGATTGCCACCCTGCTGGCCTTCTTCCTGGTGCTTTTCATCGCGCTCGCCTCGCGCGCCTTTCAACTGCAGATTCTGTCCGGCAAGGAGCTGAAGGCCCTCGCCGAAAAACAGCATACCCAGACCCTTCTGCTGCAACCGGAAAGGGGGATCATCTTCGACCGGAACGGCGAAAAGATGGCCGCCACCATCATGGTCGATTCCGTCTGCGCCGATCCGTCCAAGATCGACAACCCCGGCGAGGTGGCCGGGCGCCTCGCCGCCATTCTCCAGACGGACAAGACGGTTCTCCAGAAGAAACTGTCCGGCGCGAAGAATTTCTGCTGGCTCGCCCGGAGAATCGCCCCCGAACAGGCCAATCTCGTGCAGGAGTTAGGCGTCGATGGGATCTTCATCATCAAGGAACCCAAGCGTTACTATCCCAGCGGCGAACTGGCCGGCCATCTGATCGGCTTCGTCGGCATGGACGCCACCGGTCTGGAAGGGCTCGAACTACGCTATGACCACTACCTGAAGGGCACCCCCGAAAAGCTGATCTGGACGAGGGACGCCAAGGGGAAGCGGCTCTACCCCCGCGTGGAGAGGCCCGAAACCGTCCAGAAGGAGAATTACAACCTCGTCCTGACCATCGACAACCGCATCCAGCACCTTGTGGAATCCCATCTGAAGGCCGCCGTAAAGGACAAGGGGGCCAAGGGAGGATTCGCGATCGTCATGGATCCCCGCACGGGAGAAATCCTCGCCCTGGCCAACGAGTTGGGATTCGACCCCAACCGTTTCTCCGCGGTCAACCCCGCCACCGGGAAAAACAAGGCCATCACCGACTGTTTCGATCCCGGCTCCACCTTCAAGCCCTTTCTGGTGGCGGCGGCACTCGAAGAGGGCGTCGTCAAGGAAACGGACCTGTTCAACTGCGAAAACGGCCATTATGCGATCGCCGACCGGGTGTTCCACGAGGCGCAGCGCAAGCGCCACGGCGCCCTGAGCGTGCACGACATCCTCAAGTATTCGAGCAACATCGGCGCGATCAAAATTTCGGAAAAACTCGGTAAAGAAAAATTCTACCAGTACATCCGCAAGTTCGGATTTGGCGACAAAACCGGTATCGACCTCCCGGGCGAGGTGGGCGGTCTCCTGCGGCCGGTGGAAAAATGGACCCGGGTGGACGCGGCAACCGTCGCCTTCGGCCAGGGGATCTCCGTAACGGCCATCCAGCTCATCACCGCCCTCTCCAGCGTCGCCAACCAGGGGATCCTGATGAAACCCTTCATCGTCCGGGGGCTCATGGACCGGAAGGGAAACCTTGTCCAGGCCTATCATCCGACCGTGGTCCGCCGGGTCATCTCCGCGGAAACGGCAAAACGGCTAACGGCGATCCTGACCGACGTGGTCGGCATGGAAGACGGCACCGGCAAACGTGCCAGCATCGTGAACGTCGCCGTCGCCGGAAAGACGGGCACCTCGCAGAAATTTGATTTTGCCCGGCGGGTCTATTCGACGGAGCGGGTCAAGACCTCCTTCATGGGGTTCTTCCCGGCCGAGGACCCGCAGATCGCGATCCTGGTCAGCCTGGACGAGCCGCAGCGGGACCGATGGGGGGGCGTAGCGGCGGCCCCGGTCTTCAAGAATATCGGCGAACAGCTTCTGACCTGTTTCAAGACAAACATCCGGGGAAATCCCGCGCCGGAAGAGGAAAATCCCCTCAGCAACGACATGAAGGTGAGGCTCGCTTCCACCCCGGCGTCGCTCACGGACCGGACGGGGGTAGAAACGGACGATACGGTCGTGCCGAACTTCCGGGGGATGACGATTCGCGAGGTGCTGAAGAAATCCAAGGAAAAAGGAATCGAGATCCGCGTCGTCGGAAGCGGCTGGGCGACCGTCCAGCAGCCGGCGGCCGGGATGCCCGCGCCGGAGGACCGCCTCTGCACCATCACCTTCGGCATGGGTTCTTAAAGGTGTTCCGATGCGACTTCCGCCGCTGATGAAGGAAATCGAAACCCTCGGGATCACGGGGGATCCGGACGGCGAGGTCCGTTCAATCTGTTACCATTCGCGGCAGTGCGAAAAAGACAGCCTCTTCGTGGCGATCCCCGGCCTCAAGACGGACGGCCATGAATTCATCGACGACGCCCTGGCCCGTGGCGCCCGCTTCATCATCCACGAACGGGATTTTGCTCCGCCCGCCGGCGTCACGGCCATCCGCGTCCGGGACAGCCGTCAGGTCCTCGGCCGCCTCGGGAGAAATTTCTTCGGTCACCCATCCGCCTCCCTCTGTCTCATCGCCGTGGTCGGAACGAACGGAAAGACCACGGTCGCCTATCTTCTGGAGGCGATCCTCCGGGCTGCGGGTCATTCGGTCGGCATCCTGGGAACGGTCAACTACCGCTACGACGAAAAGCGTTTCCCCGCCCCGAACACCACGCCCGAATCCTTCGAGATGCAGCGGATCCTCCGGGAGATGGGCGATCATGGGGTCACGCACGTTGTCGCCGAGGTATCGTCGCACGCCATCGACCTTCGCCGGGTCGATGACTGCGCATTCGACCTGGGGATCTTCACCAATCTCACCCAAGACCACCTTGATTACCACCGAACGATGGAAAACTACTTCCAGGCGAAAAGCCGTTTTTTTACCGAGGTCCTCCCCGGCGGCAAAAAAAACAGCCCCCGGCGGATGATCCTCAACGGCGACGATCCCTGGGGGCAACGGATCATCCGGGACGTCGCGGGCGGCCGCCTCACCTACGGCCTCGAAAACCCCTGCGACGTCACCGCCACGCCTTTTCGTCTCTCCCTCGGAGGGATCGAGGCGAACATCCGTCTTGAAGCCATTCAATTCGATATCGCCTCCCCGCTGATGGGAAGATTCAACCTCTACAACATCCTGGCCGCGGCCGCGGCGGCCAGGGCCATTGCAATCCCCAAAGAGGCCATCCGGAACGGGATCGCCCGGCTGTCCCAGGTTCCGGGACGCCTGGAGAAAGTCAGCGCGGCGGGGCAACCCGCCGTTTTTGTCGATTACGCCCACACGGACGACGCCCTGCGACGGGTCCTCCAGAATCTCTCCGCCTTCCGGACGGAGAGGATCATCACCGTCTTCGGGTGCGGCGGGGATCGGGACCGCGGGAAGAGGCCGCTCATGGGCGAGGCCGCGACTGCCTATAGCGATCTCACCATCGTGACCTCGGACAACCCGCGGACGGAGGATCCCCTGGAGATCATCCGGGAGATCGAAACGGGGATCCGGGCGCCGAAATTCTCCGATATCGCGGGATTAGAACGACATCCGAGGCAGAGAGGCTACCTTGTCCTCCCCGACCGGAGAGAGGCCATTGCCGCAGCCATCGGTCTCTCCGGGACCGCGGACATCGTTCTCATCGCGGGGAAGGGCCACGAGGATTACCAGATCATCGGCAGCCGGAAGGTTCCCTTCGACGACCGGGCGATTGCGCGGGAGAAGCTGAAGCTTTGGCAGACCGGGAGGGAAGGATCATGACGGATGCAGCCCCGATCCTTTCCGCCGGCGAGATCCTGAAGGCCACGGGAGGCGCTCCGCTCCGGGGCGGCCGCGGCTGGTCCTGCCGGGGCGTCTCCACGGACACGCGCACCTTGGCCGCGGGAAACCTCTTCATCGCCCTTGCGGGTGAAAACTTCGACGGCCACGGCTGTCTAACAAAGGCCGCAGAGCGGGGGGCCGCCGGGCTTCTCATTCGGGCGGATGCTGCAGAGAAACTCGCCGCTACGCCGGAAGAGGTGCCGGCGATCGGCGTCCTGGACACCCTGCGGGCCCTGGGCGACATCGCCAGCGATTGGCGGCGGCGATTTTCCGTCCCGCTGGTTGCGATCACCGGAAGTTCCGGGAAGACCACGACGAAGGAAATGGTCGCGACGATCGCCGCGCGCGCGCGGAACATCCTCAAGACGGAAGGCAATCTGAACAACCGGATCGGCCTTCCCCTGACCCTGCTTAAACTGCGGGAGGAACATGAACTCGTCATCGTCGAGATGGGGACGAACAGCCCGGGAGAAATCGCGATGCTCGCGGCCATCGCCGGACCGGATGTCGGCCTGATCACGAACATCGGTCCCGCCCACCTCGAAGGGCTCGGTTCCCTGGAGACGATCCGGGAGGAAAAAGGATCTCTTTTTGAGGTCATGGCCGGACGGGGCACGGCGATCCTCAACCACGACGACCCGGCCATCGGCCTCCTCGCGGGGCGATGGCGGGGGAAAGGCATCACTTTTGGCCTCGGTCCGGGCGCCGAGGTCACCGGCCAGCGAATCGAACCGGCCGGGCCGGAGGGGGTTCGTTTCAACCTCGTCATCGACGGAATCGGCGCCCCGGTTTTCCTGGCCGCCGCCGGGGAGCACAATGTCATAAATGCCCTCGCCGCCGCCGCCGCCTCATGGGCGCTGGGTTTCGACCGTCATGAGATCGCGGCGGGCCTCGCCGCCTTCCACCCGGTCCCCGGGAGGACCGAGATCCGGCGGCTCGGAAACGGCGCCTTCCTGATGATCGACACCTACAACGCCAATCCCGCCTCGGTACGGGAGGCCCTGAAGACCCTTCAGGGCCTGCGGGGAAGCGGCGGTGCCATTGCGGTTCTGGGCGACATGCTCGAACTTGGCGAACGATCGGAAGCGTTGCATAAGGAAATCGGGACGCTTCTTGCGGATGCAAGCATTCACGACCTCTTTCTCAAGGGATCCCTGACGAAGGCTTTGGCGGCCGGGGCGATCCGTAGGGGATTTCCGGCGGAGCGGATCACGTTTTTCGAGGCGCCGGAAGAGGTTGTCTCTTCTCTTCGGTCCCGGCTGAAAAAGGGAGACTGGATCCTGATCAAGGGATCCCGAAAGATGAAAATGGAAGCGGTGGCGGAGAAAATCATTGCGGCATTTGACCTGAAACCGCAAACGGTGTAGGGTTCGCCGCACAAAAAACACCGGATGCATCAGGAAGGTTGTAAAAAATGCTTTTTCATCTTTTATATCCGCTACATGACACATACTCATTTTTCAATGTCTTTCGGTACATCACCTTCCGGACGATCTATGCGGCGATCACCGCGCTCGTGATCTGCTTCGTCATCGGCCCCTGGCTCATCCGCAGACTCCAGGAGCTCCAGATCGGCCAGACTATCAGGGAGGACGGACCGGACTCCCATCTTGCCAAAAAGGGGACGCCGACCATGGGCGGCATCCTGATCATCTTCGCCGTGACCATCTCCACGTTCCTCTGGGCCAACCTGACCATCGGCTGCATCTGGCTTGTCGTCATGGTCATGGTCGGTTTCGGCCTGATCGGTTTTCTCGACGACTACCGGAAGCTCGCCCGGCAGGACAGCCGGGGCATGCCGGGAAAGGTCCGACTGGCCGCGGAGATCGCGATCGCGCTGTTCGTCAGCATCATTCTCTATACCAAGCCGGGGTTCAACCCGAACGTGACGATTCCCTTTTTCAAGACGGTCCTGCCGAACCTGGGATGGGGGTACATCCTGCTGTCCACCTTCATCATCGTGGGCGCGGCCAACGCCGTCAATCTCACCGACGGCCTGGACGGCCTCGCCATCGGCCCGGCGATCACCTGCTTTACGACCTACCTCATGTTCGCCTACTTTGCCGGCAACGTCAAGATCGCGACGTACCTCCAGATCCCCTATGTGGCGGGGACCGGGGAACTGGCAATCTTCTGCGGCGCGGTCGTCGGCGCCGGGATCGGCTTCCTCTGGTACAACACCTATCCCGCCCAGGTCTTTATGGGGGACGTGGGCTCCCTCTCTCTCGGCGGCTCCCTGGGCGCCCTCGCCATCCTGACGAAACAGGAGATTTTACTGGCCATCGTCGGCGGGATCTTCGTCCTGGAGACCTTCTCGGTCATCTTTCAGGTCGGCTGGTTCAAGCTCTCCGGCGGGAAGAGGATTTTCCGGATGGCCCCGATCCACCACCATTTTGAGCTCAAGGGGTGGCCGGAACCCAAGGTGATCGTCCGCTTCTGGATCATCTCCGTCCTGCTGGCGCTCGTCGCCATCAGCACATTGAAATTGAGGTAAAGGATACGTTATGGATCTGCATGGAAAAAAAGTGGCGGTCCTCGGCGTCGGGAAGACGGGGCTGGCGACGGCCCGTTTCCTCGCGGGCCGGGGGGTCCGGATTGCCGTCACCGACGCTAAGCCGGTATCGACCTGGGGGGAGGCCCAGACCGCCCTGGAAAATCTTCAGGCGGAACTGACCGTCGCCCCCTACGGGCCGGAGATCTTGACCGACGTCGATTGGGTCGTTCCCTCGCCGGGCATTTATCCGGCGAACCCGATCCTCGTTGAGGCCGTCCGGCGCGGGATCCCCGTGCTGAGCGAGCTTGAACTCGCCTCGCGGTTCCTCACGACCCCGATCGTCGCCATCACCGGCACGAACGGCAAGACCACGGTGACCTCTTTGACCGGCGAGATCCTCCGTGCGGCGGGGAAGAAGGTCTTCGTCGGCGGGAACATCGGCGCCCCCCTGATCGGTTATGTCGACGGCCCGCAGGAGGCGAACTGGGCGGTCGTGGAGGTGAGCAGCTTCCAGCTCCAATGGGCGGGGACGCTCCACCCCCGGATCGCCATTCTGTTGAATGTGACCACCGACCATATCGACTACCACGGGAGCTTCGCCGCCTACCGGGAGGTCAAGGAGGGGCTCTTCGCCCGTCAGACCGCCCGGGACCTCGCGATCCTGAATGCCGACGAAGGGGCATCGATATCGCTGCGCGGGCGTCTAAGCGCCCGGACGGAGTTCTTTAGCTCCTCCGGCGCCGTCGACCGCGGGATGTTCCTCTCCGGGGAGAAACTCATCCATCTCCTCCCTGCGGGGAAGAAAGAGGAATATCCCATCGCGATGATTCACCTTCCCGGGCGGCACAATTGTGAAAACGTGATGGCGGCGATCCTCGCGGCCCGGGCGTGCGGCTGCGAGCCCCCGGCGATTATCCGGGCCGTGGAAGGCTTCCGGGGGATCGCCCACCGGATCCAGTACGCCGGGGAGAAGAACGGCGTCCTCTTTTACGACGATTCCAAGGGAACGAACGTCGGCGCCGTCATGCGGGCGCTGGAGAGCTTCTCCCAGCCGGTCGTCCTCCTCCTCGGGGGGCGGGACAAGGAGGGGGATTTTCAGACCCTCGCCCCCCTGATCCGCCGGGGGGTGAAGGAGATGGTGCTTTTCGGCGAGGCAAGGGAGAAGATCAACGGTCTGCTCGGCGGCGTGGTCCGAACGACACTCACAGCCACGCTGAAAAAGGCGGTGGAAACGGCTTACAGATCCGCGTCGCCCGGCGACGTCGTCCTCCTCTCGCCGGGATGCGCCAGCTTCGATGAATTCGAGGACTACAAAGAGCGGGGCAACTGTTTCCAGGAATGGGTCGGGCAACTTTAGAGATGAAAAGTCTTTCGAGAGAGAAAAAACCGGATCTGATCCTCCTGTTGGTCACGCTGCTCCTCGTAACCATCGGGACGGTGATGATCTACAGCTCCAGTTCCATCCTCGCCACGGAGAAGTTCCGTGACGGCCAGTTTTTTCTCAAGAAGCAGATATTCTTCCTCTTCCTCGGCCTAGGCGTCATGGTGCTCACGACCCGGATCCCCTATTACAAGCTCCGGAAGCTGGCCTGGCCCGTCATCGCGGCATCGGGAATCCTCCTGTGCGCGCTTTGGATCCCTCATCTGGGGATCCGCGCCGGCGGCGCCGTCCGCTGGCTCAACCTTGGGGTCTTCTCCTTCCAGGTCTCGGAGATGGTCAAGGTCGCCCTGATCCTCTTCCTGGCCCATTTCCTGACGGAGAAGGTCAATCATGTCCGGGAGTTCCGCCAGGGGATGCTGATTCCCCTCGGCGTCACGGGGGTCCTGGTCGGCCTGATCCTCCTCCAGCCTGATTTCGGCACGACGGTCATCCTCGCGCTCCTCGCCTTCCTGATGATCTACATGGCTGGCGGCCGGATCGTCTACCTAACTGGCCTCGTCGCGCTATTTTTCCCCGTGGCCCTCTGGCTTCTCCTCCACAAGAGTTACCGACTGGCCCGTCTGACCGTGTTTCTCGACCCCTGGAAGGATCCCCGCCATTCGGGTTTTCAGATCATCCAGTCGCTGATCTCCTTCGGCTCCGGCGGTCCCTTCGGCGTGGGGATCGGGGACGGGATGCAGAAACTGTTCTATCTCCCGGAACCCCATACGGATTTCATCCTCTCGGTGATCGCGGAGGAGAGCGGCTTCATCGGCGTGGGGCTGATCCTCTTCCTCTATATCATCCTGATCGTCCGCGGCTTCCAGATCTCGCTGAAGGCCCCGGACCTGTTCGGAAACCTGATGGGCGCAGGGCTGACGATGATGCTCGCCCTGGAGGCGTTCATCAACATCGCGGGCGTCATGGGGCTCATCCCCCTCAAGGGGCTCGCCCTCCCCTTTCTGAGTTACGGGGGCACGTCCCTGATGATGTCCCTCGTGGCGGTGGGCATATTGTTGAACATTTCGTCTTATGAATCGTGACGGCGACGTTCCGGCTTTTTAAAAACATGGAAGACAAAAAACTCGACAAACAGCATCCCGGCGATCCGCAAACGGCGGCGCCCGCATCCCGATGGACCGGGAACGGGGCGGGGGAAAGGCCTTGCGGCCCGTCTCCGGATCCCCGCGACGTCGGCATGATCATCGCCGGTGGCGGAACGGGCGGCCACCTCTTTCCGGGGATCGCGATTGCCGAGGAGTTCCTCCGGCGGGATCCGGCCCACCGCGTCCTGTTCATCGGCACGGAACGGGGGCTGGAAAAGAAGATTCTGGGCGAACTGGGTTTCCCCCTCCGAACGCTGAAGGTAGAAGGTCTTAAGGGGCGGGGGCCGGGCCGGATTTTGGCCTCCCTCCTCAAGATCCCGGGCAGCCTGCTCGCCTCCTTCCGGATCCTCCGCGCGTTTCAACCCGTCGTCGTCGTCGGCGTGGGCGGGTACGCCTCGGGACCGGCGGTCCTCGCCGCCCGACTGATGGGTTTGAAGACGGCGATTGCCGAGCAGAACGCCTTTCCGGGCCTGACCAACCGGATTCTCGGCCGTTTCGCCGACCGGATCTTCGTGACCTTCTTAGCGTCGGCACGTTGGTTCCCCGCTGGCCGGACGCGGGTTACGGGAAACCCGATCCGCGCGGCCTTTCTCGAGGATCAAACAAAGACCGGGGAACGCGATCCGCGTTTCACCCTCCTGATCTTCGGCGGGAGCCAGGGGGCCCATGCGATCAACCGGATCGTCATGAACGCCCTCGGCAGCCTTGAACACCTGAAGGATCAGATCCGCTTCATCCATCAGACGGGGGAGATGGATCGGGAGATGGTCGCGGGGGCCTACCGGGAACGGGGCTTCGCGGCGGAGGTTTCCCCGTTCATCCTGGACATGGCGACAGCCTACCGGGCGGCCGATCTGCTGCTGTGCCGGTCCGGCGCGACCTCCATCGCGGAGATCACCGGCGGCGGGAAGGCGGCCATCCTCATCCCCTTTCCCTTCGCCGTGAACGACCATCAGACGCAAAACGCAGAGGTTCTCGCCCGGGTGGGTGCGGCGGAGATGATCCCGGAGAAGGAGCTGGACGGACGGAGGCTGGCGGCGGTGATCGAAAGGCTCTGCCGGCATCCGGAGGAGATCAAACAAATGGAAACGGCTTCCGCCTCTCTGGGCAACGTCCGCGCGGCGGCGGCCATCGTCGACGGCTGTCTGGAGCTCGTCGAAAACCGGCGGCCGGCGGCATGCCCTGGAGGAGAAAGATGAAAGAGACATTGAAAACCGGCAGCATGGACCGGAAGATCCGGCGTATCCATTTCGTCGGGATCGGCGGCATCGGCATGAGCGGGATCGCTGAAGTCCTCCTCAACTTAGGGTATGAGGTCAGCGGTTCGGACCTCGTCTCCTCCGACACCACCCAGCGTCTGGACGACCTGGGCGCCGCGATCCACTGCGGCCATGCGGCCTCTCACATCGGCAATGCGGACGTCGTCGTCACCTCCACGGCCGTCCGGCCGGACAATCCGGAGGTCATCGCGGCCCATGAGCGGAACATCCCGGTCATCCCGCGGGCCGAGATGCTCGCTGAACTGCTGAAGATGAAATTTTCCATCGCCGTCTCGGGCAGCCACGGGAAGACCACGACGACCTCGATGGTGGCGACGCTTCTCGCCCACGGCGGCCTGGACCCGACGATGGTGATCGGCGGAAAACTCGCCAGCATCGGGAGCAACGCCCGGCTGGGGGACGGGAAGGTGATCGTGGCGGAGGCGGACGAGAGCGACGGTTCCTTCCTGAAGCTGAGCCCCTGCCTCGCCGTGATCACGAACATCGACCGGGAGCACCTCGATCACTACCGCGACCTGGAGGAGATCCGGGAGGCGTTTTTGCAATTTGCAAACATCGTCCCCTTCTACGGCGCGACGATCCTCTGCCTGGACGACCCCAACGTGCGGGAGATCCTCCCCCGGCTCAAGCGCACGGTGATTACCTACGGGCTGTCGCCTGAGTCCGACTACCGGGCGGAGGGGATCTCCTACTCGGGGGCCTCCTCCCGTTTCTCCCTCTACTGCCGGAATGTTCTGCTGGGAACGGCAAAGCTGAACGTCCCCGGCCTGTTCAACGTCTATAACGCCCTGGCGGCGGTGGCGGTCGCGCGGGAGATGGACCTGACCTTTCCCGTCATCCGGGAGGGGTTGCAGCGCTTCCCCGGCGTTCAGCGCCGTCTGGAGGTCCGGGGAGAGGCGCGGGGCGTCACCGTCGTGGACGACTACGGCCACCACCCGACGGAGATCCGCGCGACGCTCGCCGCGGCAAGGCAGGTCTGGCCCGGACGCATCATCGTCATCTTCCAGCCCCACCGCTATACCCGAACAAAGGCCCTCTTCAACGATTTTCTGACGGCCTTCGGCGATGCCGACCTCCTGATCGTCACCGACATCTATGCGGCAAGCGAAGAGCCGATCCCTGGGGTGACCGCGGAGATCCTCTGCGAGGCGATCCGGCGCGCGGGCCATGCGGACGCCGTCCATTTTTCGAGTTTTGACGCCGTTGTGAAACATCTCCTTCGGATCGCGCAGCCGACCGACGTCATCCTGACGCAGGGGGCGGGAAGCGTATGGAAGGTGGGAGAGGCGTTTCTGAAAGCGGATCGGGGAGGAAAGGACGGATGATTGGGGATGAGACCTTCCGCGGGGAGCTCCGGAAGCGGATAACCGGAGAGATCCTCTTCGACGAACCGGCCGGACGCCATACCTCGATCGGCGTCGGCGGGGGAATCGACGTCCTTCTCTTTCCGGAAGATGAAGGGGAACTCATGGGGATCGTCGCTTTTCTCCGGAGGCGGCGGATTGCCTTTCTTCCGGTCGGCAACTGGACCAACCTGATCGTCCGGAACGGGGGCTACAGGGGCGCCCTCGTCTCGCTTACGCGCCTGCACGGCCTGAGCCTCCGGGATGAGGGAAAGGGCGGCGTTCTTCTTCTCGCGGGGGCCGGCTGCCCGCTGTCCGAGCTGGTGAGCCGGTCGGCGCGCGAAGCGCTCGCGGGGATGGAGTTCTGCGCCGGCATCCCCGGCAGCGTGGGCGGCGCCGTCCGGATGAACGCCGGGGCCTACGGGGGGGAGATCAAGGACATCGTTGAATCCGTAAGCCTCCTCGATGCTTCGGGCGTGATCCGCGCCGCCGCGCGGGAGGAGCTTCGTTTTGCATACAGAAACCTTGACTTGCCGGCGGAAACGATTATCATCGGCGCGGCTTTCCGTCTGCGGCGGGGGAACGGGGAAAAGATCGCCGGGCGCGTCCGGGAAATCATCGGGATGAGAAGGGAAAAACACCCGCTGGAATTCCGGAATGCCGGTTCCGTCTTCAAGAACCCGCGGGATTGCCCCGCCGGCAGGCTCATCGAAGAGGCCGGGCTCAGAGGGATCCGGATCGGTGACGCCCAGGTCTCCGAAAAACATGGGAATTTCATCGTCAACCGGGGGCAGGCGACCGCGGAGGAGATCCTCCGCCTGATTGCCCTGATTCAGCGGCGGGTTTTCGAAAGGACCGGTAATACCCTCGAAATCGAGGTCAAGATCATCGGGGAACCATGAAGACGACTTCGGAAAAAGTCCATAGGCTGCGTTGCGCTACATCCTTCGTCACTGCGGTGTACGGAAAAGTACGCCTCATTCCTCAGGCTTTGCGCACCTTGCCTCTGGAGCTTTTTACGAAGCCTTCCCGGATCGGCGGTTTTGCCGACTTATTGCGGATTTACCCGTGAAAAAGCCGTTTTGTATGCAATTAGAAGCGAAAAAAAACCGGCTGAGACGCCGCGCGGGAGAGGTTCTGCGGGAGATCGGCAGGGTGATCCTCCTGACCGGCGCCATCGTCTTCATCACGGCTGCGCTCGTGATCGGCTACGACCGGATACTCCGTTCCCCCGATCTCCGCATCCGGGAGACCGTCGTGAAGGGATGCCAGGAGCTGACCGAAAAGGAGATCCTGACCCTGGCCTCCGTCCGCTCTTCGGCGAACCTGCTGACGATCAACCGAGCTGCCATTGCCCGCCGGATCCGGGCGAACCCCTGGATCAGGGAGGTCTTCGTCGGGCGGGAGTTTCCCGGCCGGCTGGTCATCGTCGTACGGGAAAGAAAGGCGGTCGCCCTCCTCGAGAGGGATGAAGGGCTCTACCTGGTTGACGGCGAAGGCACGCCCTTCAAGAAACTGGAAACCGGAGAGGAGTCGGATCTTCCCATTCTGACGGGCTGCGTCCGGGGGGGAATCCTCGATGGGGCGCTGGTGAAGAAATCCCTCTCCCTTCTGAACGATCTTGCGGGGATCAAGGACGGTCCCAAGATCGGCAAGGTGTCGGAGATCCACGGGAACGAGACCTTCGGGCTCTCCCTGTTCGCCGACACGGGCCTCTGCCTGCAGCTTGGCTTCGACGGCTATGAAAACAAACTCAAACGCCTGACCTCCGTCATGGCCGATCTGGACCGGAAGAATCTGAGAACGGGTTTTCTGCTTATCGACCTCAGCAACCCCGCGAAGATCAACGTCCAGAGGCGAAACATCCTGGAACCGGCGGGACCCAGAAAACCGGCGGGCGCCGGGAAGGGATTCCGGATGTGATGAAAAAGGGTAGCTACTCCGAAGTTAGGAGACAGAATGAGAAGGAAGCCCTCTCAGGATTTTCGAGACGGGGTTGTATGGCAAAAGGCGCATCCACTTGAAGAAGCCAGCAAGTTGCTGCGCGTGCCCTTCAGGGTAGAGGCCTGGAGAAGCTTCTATTTTGAGCCGTTATGAAAAAGGCTGGAGGATCGATGGGGAAAAGAGAAAACGTCATTGTCGGTCTGGACATCGGGACGACAAAAACTTGCGCGATCGTCGCTGAAGTCCGGGAAACGGGAATCGATATCATCGGCATCGGCTCCCACCCCTCGGAGGGGCTGCGGAAGGGTGTCGTGGTCAACATCGAAAGCACCGTCGAATCGATCAAGCGGGCGGTGGAAGAGGCGGAGCGCACCTCCGGCTGCGAGATCCGTTCGGTCTATACCGGCATCGGCGGCGGCCACATCCGCGGTCAGAACAGTCTGGGCATCGTGGCCGTCAAGGGGCGGGAGGTGGAAGAGGATGACGTCGAGCGGGCGATCGACGCGGCCAGGGCCATCGCGATCCCCCTGGACCGGCAGATCCTCCATACCCTGCCCCAGTACTACGTGGTCGACGAACAGGACGGGATTCGGGATCCGGTGGGAATGGCAGGCGTCCGCCTGGAGGCCAAGGTCCATATCGTGACCGGCGCCGTGACCTCCATCCAGAACATTGTGAAGTCGGTCAACCGCGTGGGTCTCGACATCAACGACATCGTCTTGGAACAGATCGCCTCCGGCGAGGCGGTCCTGAGCAATGACGAAAAGGACCTGGGCGTCGCGCTGATCGATATCGGCGGCGGCACTACGGATATCGCGATCTTCTCGGAGGGAAGCATCAAACACACGGCGGTCTTGCCGGTCGGCGGTCATTACGTCACGAGCGACATCGCCACAGGGCTCCGGACGCCTCTCGCCGAGGCGGAGAGGATCAAGATCAAATACGGCTGCGCCTACATGCCGCTGATCCCCAAGGATGAAATCATCGATGTCCCCAGCGTCGGGGGGAGGGGGCCGCGGGAGGTTTCCCGGCAGATCCTCGGCCGGATCATCGAGCCTCGCATGGACGAGATCCTCGGCATGGCCTGCAAGGAGATCACCCGCTCCGGTTGCGAGGACATCCTCGCCGCGGGCGTGGTCCTGACGGGGGGAACGGCGATCCTCGAGGGGGTCCCCGAACTGGCGGAACAGATCTTCAACATGCCGGTTCGACGGGGCTGCCCGACGGGCATCGGGGGGCTTACGGACGTGGTCAACAGCCCCCTGTATGCAACCGGCGTGGGACTTGTGCTCTTCGGGAGCCGGAATATCGCCCGGGAGAAACTGAGCCGGGCAGAAGGAAATTTCATCAGTCGTCCGTTCAAGAGGCTTAAACAGTGGGTTCTTGAATTCTTTTAGGGAGGGGAGGCGTTATGTTCGAATTGTCGGATAAGGGTCTGGTGAGCACGGCAACGATCACGGTGATCGGCATCGGCGGCGCGGGCGGAAATGCGGTGAACACGATGATCTCCTATAACCTGCGGGGGGTCGATTTCATCGCGGCCAACACCGATGCGCAGGCGCTGAAGGCATCCGCCTCACCAGTCAAGATTCAGTTGGGCGCCGAAACCACCAAAGGGCTGGGCGCCGGTTCGGACCCCGACATCGGCCGGCAGGCAGCCCTCGAAACCCGGGAGACGTTGCGCGAACACATCGAGGGATCCGATATGGTCTTCATCACCGCGGGCCTCGGCGGAGGCACGGGAACCGGGGGCGCACCGATCGTGGCGGAAATCGCCAGAGAAATTGGCGCCCTGACCGTGGCGGTCGTGACAAAACCCTTCCAGTTTGAGGGGAAAAAGCGGAACGGACAGGCGGAGGTGGGGATCGCCGAACTGCGAAAGATGGTGGACACCCTGATCATCGTTCCCAATCAGCGACTTCTGAGTCTCGGGGGACGGGATATCTCCCTCATCGATGCCTTCCGGAAGGCCGACGACATCCTCTACCACGCCGTCAAAGGAATCTCTGACCTGATCATGGTTCCGGGACTGATCAATCTCGACTTCGCCGACGTGAAGACAATCATGTCGCAGATGGGGCTGGCCCTCATGGGAACCGGAACGGCCGGCGGCGAGAACCGGGCGGTGGAGGCGGCGCAGAAGGCGATCTCCTCGCCGCTCCTCGAAGATAATGCCATCCAGGGCGCCCGCGGCGTCCTGTTGAACATCACCGGCGGTCCGAACATGACCCTCCACGAGATCAACGAGGCCTCCTCGATGATCCAGGCGGAGGCGCACGAGGATGCGAACATCATCTTCGGCACGGTCGTCGATGAATCGATGGGCGATGAGATCCGGATTACCGTAATCGCCACCGGCTTTGAAAGCACCGAGTCGGCCGCCAAGGCAAACGTCGCATCGCTCGGAGACTTCCGGCGGGGGGGCAACATAGCCGTTCCGACCTTCATCCGGAATGAAAAAACCGCCGACGCCGTGGCGGTCAAGACCAAAACGGGTGAAGACGAGGAAAATCCGGATCTGGAGATCCCCACTTTCCTCCGGCGGCAGGCGGATTAGGAGGTTGTTGAAAAAGGTTTTACGGGCTGTTCAAAAAAGCCCAGATGCAAGGCCGCCGAAATCCTCAAGGAGTGAGACGTACTTTCATGTACGTCGCAACGATGAAGGATGAGGAAACGCAGCAGATGGGCGTTTTTCAACAGTCTGTTAGGACGGACCCGGCGGGAAGTCGAAAGCAAAGAAGATGTCCTGGAAGCAAAAAAAGAGATGCCTGGATCGTCTCGCCGGTGAGGAGGGCTGGTCCCGGAAGGTCTGGGGAGAATCCCTGACGGTCTGCCTCGCTTATCCGAACCTTTACCGGACGGGGATGTCCAATCTCGGCTTTCAGGCCGTCTACGCCCTGATCAACCGCCATCCCGCCTGCCTGTGCGAACGGGTATTCTTCCCCGAACCCGGCGACGACGACCCCCTGATCAGCATCGAGTCGCAGCGGCCCCTTGCCGACTTCGATATCATCGCCTTCTCGCTCTCCTTTGAGAACGATTATCCCCAGATCCTCCGGATGCTCGAGATGGCGGGAATCCCCATCGAGGCCGCGGCACGGGGGAAGAAGGATCCCCTCGTCATCGCGGGCGGCATCGCCGCCACGCTGAACCCCGAGCCCCTCGCCGACTTCTTCGATCTCTTCCTGCTCGGCGAAGGCGAAGCGGTTCTCCCCGGATTTCTCGATCTGGCGGCCTCCCTCCGGCGGGATCTCCCCCGAGAGGCGTTCCTCGCCCGGATCCAGAAGGAGATCGCAGGGGCCTACGTCCCCCGGTTTTACCAGGTAACCACCGGGGAGGACGGGCGCATCACTGCCCGGGAACCGGTCGATCCCGCCTTTCCCCGGCGGATCGTCCGGCCGTGGGCCGCCGACCTCGACGCCTTTCCGACCGAACAGGGCATCACCACCGCGGACACCGAGTTCGGCGGCATGTTCCTCACAGAAGTCAGCCGAGGCTGCCGGCGGGGCTGTCGTTTCTGCGCCGCCGGTTTCGTCTGCCGGCCGGCACGTTTCCGGAGCGCCGCGGCGCTGGCGCCCTCCTTCCGGCGGGGACTCGAAAAGAAAAAAACGATCGGCCTTCTGGGCACGGCCGTCTCCGACCACCCCGCCCTCATCCCCCTGTGCCGCTCCATTCTGGACGCGGGCGGATCCGTGGCCGTCGGATCTCTCCGCCTGGACCGCCTGAGCGGACCCATGGCGGCGCTCCTGAAGGAAACCGGCGTGGAGACCGTCTCCCTCGCCCCCGAGGCCGGCTCCCAGCGCCTCCGGGATGTGATCCGCAAGGGGATCACCGAAGGGGAGATTTTTTCTGCAGTGGAAAAACTGATGGAATGTGATATGGTTCAAGTGAGGCTTTACTTCATGGTGGGTCTCCCGACGGAAATGGACGAGGATATGGATGCCATCGTCCGGCTGGTCAAGGGGATGGAGCACCACGCACGCCGGTATTCGAAAGGCAGGAAAGGGTTCCGGCGTCTGACGCTCAGCATCAACCAGTTCATCCCCAAACCCGGCACCCCGTTCCAATGGCACCCACTGGAGGATACGGCGGTCGTCAAGCGGAGGATCCGGCGGATCACCGACGCCCTGCGCGGCGAGAAGGCGGTCCGAGTCATCCACGATATCCCGAAGTGGAATTACATCCAGGCCCTGCTCTCGCTGGGCGACCGAACAGTGGGCAGGATCCTGCTGGCGGTCCATCGGCGTGGAGGCAACTGGGCAAATGCCTTCCGGGAGGTAAATGTGAATCCCGACTTCTACGTCTACCGCCGGAAGGAAACCGAGGAGATCCTGCCGTGGGACTTCATCGACCACGGCACCGAAAAAACACTGCTCATCAGCGAATACCGGAAGGCACTGTCCGGGCCACCGGGGACAGATTTTGGGCCACCGCAACCGGGGACAGATTTTAAATCTGTCCCCATATAAGCAACACAAGGAGACAAAACCATGACCACCGTCCATACACCCCAGTCCCAGATGAGACAGATAAAAGGCGTGATCCTCTTCATCGCCGTGATGGTCCTGTTTATGATCTTTCTTCGAATCATCGGCCTGATCACCGAGTGGTTCTGGTTCCAGGAGGTGGGTTACCAGACGATCTTTACCGTGACCCTCCTGGCAAAGATCAAGACCGGCGCCCTCTTCGGGGCGGGCTTCTTCATCATTTTCTGCGGCAATCTCCTGATCGCGCTTCGCCTGTCGCGGGTACCCCTTTTCGGCGACCAGACGGGTGCGGCAGGGTTCCGCATCCCTCTGCAGGAGATGGGGCCGGGCCTCCTCAAGGTCCTGATCCCCATCGGCGCCCTCCTGTTCGCCCTTTTCGCCGCCGCGAACGGATCCGCCCAGTGGGAAAACCTTCTGCTCTTCCTGAATCCCTCCCCCTTCGGCGTTTCCGACCCGCTCTTCCAGAAGGATGTCGGCTTCTATGTCTTCCAGTTCCCCTTCCTCCTCCACATCTACGGCTGGCTGAAGTTCGTCCTGATGGTGACGGTGGCGGCCACGGGGTTCCTCTATCTGATCCGGAGATCATTTCTGTTCATCCCGCCCCGGATCTGGAAGATTGCCCCGGCCGCACGGATTCATCTCGCGCTCCTCATCGCCCTCTTCTTTTTCTGGGGCGTCTTCGGCGCCTGGCTCGACCTCAACGATCTGCTCTTCACGAAACGGGGGGTGGTCTTCGGGCCGGGCTACACCGATGTGACCACGCAGCTCTGGGTCCTGAAACTCATGATGGGGCTCTACGCCCTCGCCGGGCTATCCGCAATCTTCTTCGCCGTCCGCCCGGACTGGCGGATTCCGGCGGCGGCGGTTCTCCTTCTCATCGCCGTGTCAGTCCTGGGCCGGGGGATCTACCCCTCCCTCATCCAGAAATTCCAGGTCATTCCCAACGAGATCGTCGCCGAAACCCCCTACATCGAGAAGAACATCCGCTATACGCGCCTCGCCTACGACCTGACCCAGATCGAGGAGAAGGAGTTCCCGACGGAGGATAATCTGACGGCAAAGGACCTGGAGAAGAACAACCTGACCGTAAAGAACATCCGGCTGTGGAACCATGCTCCGCTGCTGCAGACCTACAGCCAGCTCCAGGAGATGCGGACCTACTACAAGTTTACCGGCGTCGACAACGACCGCTACACGATCAACGGCGAATACCGGCAGGTGATGCTCTCCCCGCGGGAAATCTCCTATCCGGCGCTGCCGTCCCGGACCTGGGTCAACGAGCATCTCGCCTACACCCACGGCTACGGCGTCGTCCTGGGCCCCGTGAACCGCATCTCCCCCGAGGGGCTCCCGGAATTCTTCATCAAGGACATCCCCCCCGTCTCGACAACACCGCTTAAGGTCAACCGCCCGGAGATCTACTTTGGGGAGAACTCCAACGAATATGTCTTCGTCCGGACCAAAATGCCGGAGTTCGACTACCCCGTGGGCGACAAGAACGTATACTCCCGCTACGAAGGAAAGGGAGGGGTCCCCCTCTCCTTTCTGAAGAAACTGATCTTTGCGGTCCGTTTCGGTTCCATCACCCTCCTTCTGTCCGACGATATCACCTCCGACAGCCGGGTGATGTACCACCGCAACGTCCGCGAGCGTGTCTCCATGGTCGCCCCCTTTGCACACCTGGACAATGACCCCTATCTCGTCATCTCACCGGAGGGGCGCCTGCTCTGGTTCATCGACGGCTACACGGTCACGGACCGTTTCCCCTATTCGGAGCCGACCCCGGACATGGGCAACTATATCCGCAACACATTGAAGGTGGTCGTGGACGCCTATGACGGAACGGTTCAGCTTTACGTAAGCGACCCGACCGACCCGATCATGCAGACCTACAGCCGAATCTTCCCCGGCGTCTTCAAGCCCCTGGGGGAGATGCCGGAGGCGCTCCGGCGCCACGTCCGCTATCCGCCGGGGCTGCTGGCGATCCAGGCGCGGATGTACCGGGCTTATCACATGCAGGACCCGCGGGTCTTCTACAACAAGGAAGATCTCTGGTCCATCCCCGGCAAACAGATCGCCGGCGGCCAGCAGGCCATGGACCCCTACTACACGATCATGAAGCTCCCCGGGGCCGAGAAGGAGGAGTTCATCCTGCTGGCCCCCTTTACCCCCAGCATGAAGGACAACATGTCGGCCTGGATGGCCGCCCGCTGCGACGCTCCGGAATACGGGAAGGTGATCGTCTATAAGTTCCCCAAGCAGAAGCTGGTCTACGGTCCCCGCCAGATCGAGGCGCGGATTGACCAGGATACGGAAATCTCCAAGCAGCTCACCCTCTGGCAGCAGCGGGGATCGAGCGTGATCCGGGGAAGCCTGCTGGCGATCCCGATCGAGAAGTCGATCCTCTACGTCGAATCCCTCTATCTCGCCGCCGAAAACGGCCAGCTCCCCGAGCTGAAAAGGGTGATCGTGGCCTACGGGAACAACATCGCCATGGAGGAGACGCTCGACCTCGCCCTCCAGAAGATCTTCGGCGGGGGGCCGATGAAGGACCGGGAGCCGCAGGCGGAGGCGAAGAAGCCCGCGGCGGGCGCGGAGCTCAGCGACCGGCAGACGGCCCTCGAGGCCCTCGGCCATTTCCGGAAGGCGCAGGAATTCCTCCGCCAGGGGAATTGGGGAGGCTACGGCGATGAGCTCAAGAAGACGGGAGAGATCCTGCTGACCCTTGAAAAGAAGGGGGGAAAGGCGAAATAACCCCTCCTTCACCGGCCGGAAGAGTCTGCTTTGTGGGGTGAGAAAGGGTTACCGCTATTGAATTTTCACTGGTTTCAAGGAGGTAGTTGTCATGATTGCTGAGAACGTTGCGGCCACAGTGGCCGCATCCGGAAAATACGGCAAATTGGCCGCTCTGCGGCACGCCGGGATGCTCGTCTGCCTTTTGCTGCTCGTTTTGGCGATGGGCTGCGCGCCCAAGCTCTACAATGTGAACATGCGATATCAACCGACGAAGGTGATCAAGCCCGCCGTGACCGACGGCCGGAAATTCAGCCTGACCGTGGCCTCCTTCATCGACCGTCGGAAAATGGAGGACACGCTTCTGCTCGGCCGGGTCGTCAAATCGGACGGCTCCTCCATCCCGATCCTGCCGAAATACGTCAAGGCGGCTGACGCCGTGGCTGCGGCCCTGCGCGAGCTTCTGATTCAATCGGGATATGGTGTTTCCCCGGAGAAAGCGGTCTGGGATCTTCAGGAAAACACGATCCGGCCGGATTGGGGAACGATCCTCGTCGGCGGCGCCATCGAGGAGCTTGACGTGACCTGTCTCGATACGTTTCCGAGGAAACGTTACACCGCCAAGACACGGGTGACGCTGGTCTTCGCCGATGTCCAGAAGAAGAGGATCTTCTACCGGGTCACCTCGGAGAGCAGCTCCACCCTGGACCACGTCATCTTCTCGGAGGAGAAGCTCGAGAACGAAATCAACGGCGTCCTCTCCAGCGCCATGGAAAAGGCCCTTGAGGGGCCGGAGACGGGCCGCCAGATCCGGGAGGCGCTCAAGAAGCAGTAGCCGTCTGAACCGGCCGCGCCGGGAATCCGCCCGGCGGAAAGCCGCCATACGGATTCCCGGTTTGTCGGGCCCTCTGCCTACGGGTCGCGGCGGAAAAGCTCGATTTCGAAGAGTTTCGGCCACAGTTTCCCCGTCACGAACAGCCGCTTCCTGCCGGCGTCGTATGCGATCCCGTTGAGCACATCCACGGGAATCCGTCCATCAACCTCCGGGAGCAACCCGCGCAGATCGATCCAGCCGGTCACGGCGCCGGTTTGGGGGGATATCCTCGCGATCCAATCCGTCTGGTATACATTGGCGTAGATCTCGCCCTGAACGAACTCTAACTCATTGAGGTCCGTCAGCGGGACGTCACCGTACCGCACGTTCAGACGCCCCGTTTCCCGGAGGGTCCGGGGGTCGAGGAACCGCAGGGTCGCGGTACCGTCGCTCATGATCAGGCGGTCCCGATCGTGAGTCAACCCCCAGCCCTCGCCCAGATAGCGGAATGTTCCCAGCACCTTCAGGCTCGAACGGTCGTAGATGAACCCCAGGTTCGATTTCCACGTCAATTGCAGCAGCCTGCCGCCCCACTCCGTGATCCCTTCGCCGAAATATTGCCGGTCCAGCGAATGCTGTTCGACCACCCTGCCGGTCTCCAGGCGGACCTTCCGCAGGCTGGAGGCGCCGTTCAGTCCGGTGCCCTCGTAGAGAAATCCGTCGTACCAGATGAGCCCCTGCGTGTAGGCCTGCCGGTCATGGGGGTAAACGTTGACCACCCGGTAACCATAGACGGGGAGAGCAACCTGTTTCCGCCCCGCGGACGGCGGCCCGGCCTCCGCACGGACAAGGCCCGGAAGCAGGCAGACCAGCGCCGCCATCAAGAACGCCGCGAGGATTCCGGCTTTAACAGCATGTTGAAAAAGTCTCTTTTGTTTCATGATGAAGGGTCACCAGTGGGGCTGATTCCCGATGCGATGCCCCATCACCTCCGTGGTGTCGGTGACGACGACGAAGGCGTCCGGATCGTTGCGGCGGACGATCTGCTTCAAGGTGGCCAGCTCCCTAAAGGTCACAATCGTATAGAGGATCTGCTGCTCCCGCTGCGAAAAGCCTCCCTGACCGCGGAGGATGGTCACCCCGCGGTGGATCTCATCAAGGATCCCCCGGGAGATCTCCTGCCACCGGGGCGAGATGATGAAGATCGCCTTCCGTTGGCTCAGGCCCGTGACCACGAGGTTCACGATCTGCGCGGAAACGTAGAGGTAGATGAGCGTATAGAGGGCGTCCTCGAGGGAGAAGAGCAGGGCCGCCGCCGCCAGGACCAGAGCGTTGAAGGCGAGGCTGGTCGTCCCCAGACGAATGGAGAAACGCTGGAGGAGGATCACCGACAGGATGTCGGTCCCGCCCGCCGACCCCAGCGACTTCAGGATGATTCCCGACCCTGTTCCCAGGATGATGCCGGCCAGGATGGCAGCCAGAAGCTGGTCCTGGACCGGAATGGCGCCGACATCCACCCAGGCAATGGCGCCGGAAAAGATGATCGTCCCGACGATGCTGTAGAAGAAGAACCGGCGGCTGATGAAAAACCAGCCGGCCAGAAAAAGCGGCACATTCGCGACGGCGTAGATCAGGGCGACGGAGAGGGCCGGCACGAGATAATGGAGGAGGAGCGCAAGCCCCGTCACCCCGCCGCTGACGAAGCGATGGGGGATCAGGATCCCGTTGATCCCCACGGCGGTCAGCGCGCTTCCCGCACTCAGCAGGACCAGGTTCCAGCCGGCGGTCTTCAGGACCGGCCAGCCGCCCCATTGGGAAACACCCTTTATTTCCATTCTCCTCCCGTAAAGGAATTATTCCGGTTTTTCAACCTCGGTCTGATAGTAATGCCGGGCCTGCTCTTGCCTTTCAGTTACAACCTGGCGGACCTCCTCAATGTTCTCCAGCAGAAGCTTCACAATGTGGGAGTCTTGTATGCCATGAGAGGCCTGCTCTTGAAGGATATTTTTTATGTTCTCCGTCTTCATGCCCTTGCGATACGGGCGATCCTCTGCCAGCGCTGTAAATATATCGGAAACGGCCATAATCCGCGCCCCGATATTCATTTCATGGGCCTTACGCCTGAAAGGATACCCCTTGCCGTCCAGCCTCTCGTGGTGATAAGCGCCCCATTCGGCAATCATCTGAAGTCCTCCGATGGTGCTGAGGATGGAGAATGTGTGGTAGGTATGTTGTTTCATCACGGCCATCTCCTCATGCGTCAGCCCCGCTGGTTTTTCAAGGATCGAGTTGGGGACGACCAGCTTGCCGAGATCGTGGAGCAACCCCGCTACTTCCATCAGCTTCACCTCGGTTTCCGACATACCGACTATCTCGGCAAGGAGCATGGAACACTGGGCAACGCCGGATGAATGAGTAGCAGTAAAGGGCGATTTGAAATCGACAATCATGCCGAGCAGTTTGGCGAAGATCGCGATGTTGTTGAGGTCGATCTCAATTGCCTGAAATGGACCATTGTGTAGAAGCAATGAGTATAGGCGGGGAGACGTCAGGTCCAGCCAAAATTCTTCCCGTTGGGATACTTCAAGGAACAGGTCGACGATCTTTCTGTCGATCTGCTTGCCCGCGAGTTCCTTCATCTGGCCACAGAGTGCTTCGTTCTGATGCAGGATATATGTCTTTCGGTCTATCTGACGTTCCAGGTAGTCCGCGAGAAAGAGAAGTTGCGAGTCGAATACCTCGGGAGCGTCTCGCGGCTCTTCATACGTAACCCAATCCCGGTGGTGGTATCGCACCAGGTCTGCGCATGACGCAAGCCACGGGTTGGATTTGAAAAGATGCTGTCCTCGAATGCAGTGCGGTTCCACCTCCGCGGTTTCGTTATCGTGAAGAGATCTTTTTTCCTCGATCGACAATGCTCCGATGTCGTGAAGCAAGCCGGCAATGAAAACGTTTTCAATCCTTTTTTCCGGCAACTTTGCATTTTTTCCCAACTCCCAGGCGATGAAAGCCGTGCGCTGCTGGTGCATGGCCAGCGAATAAAACGCCAGATCCAGGGCATCCGAGAGGGAGAGAACGAGATTTCCGAGATTCACCGATATTTTCGGATACATGATGCCTCCTTTAGATTACGTATTCTCGTTCATAGTACATTTGTTGGGCTTCCTGATTCCACTTCCGACATGTGTCCGGGTATGGTCACGACGCTCTTCTCAACGCCAGGATACAGGGCGTCGAGCTTCTCCTGAATCTCGATGGTCAGCCCGAGCGCCGTGACGATGCGGCAATAGGTGCGGATGTCGTCCAGCTCAAGACGGCGTTCCTGGCGGTCTTTCAGCCACTTCTCGCAGACCTGGTAGCCGCCCACCTGATAACTCCACACGGTTTCGGCCACAGGCGCGAAATACTGGGTTGCGTTGATGTACACACACTGTTCACCCGGCTCGTAGCGGAACCCGGCCTTTCTTCCCTTGCCGATGCGGCTATCGCCCTCGCCCTCGAACCGGCAGGCGGGCGGGTCGAGGGCGGAGGATTTGAGCAGATGCAGGGCGGTCAGCCGCGCGCCCAAGGCGGCGAGTTTCTGGAACAGCTTCGCGTCCGCCGTGAACGGCACGCGCGGGAAATCCATACGCAGTAACTCGGCATATTTCTCACGATACGCGGGCGCATACAGGACGGCGTAAACGTAGTGAAAGATCTCCTCGGGCGAGGGTTCCTTGCCGTATGTCTGAGCCAACGCCGCGACCACTTTGGGGTTCAGATTCGGACAGCGTTCCGACGGTTCGTGAAGAGCGAAGAGGTCCGCGCGGTCAGCGGTGGGGTAGAGGTAGAGGGGCATCAGGTAGCCACGTTCCCGCGTGCGGTTCGACACAAAGGAATCGTCGGTTATTTGATCACTCACCATGGCATGAGACCAGCCAGCCTGGGCGAGTTGTCGACAGGTGACCAATGCCAGATTCTCCCCCGCCAGCATGTGGCGCATAACCTCGGGACGGGGCATGCAGATGAACCCGCGCGATCGGCCGGTGTAGTAGGTGTGGCGGATGTCGAAGGGCCGGTAGAGAATAGGCGCGATCTTGTCTCGCGAGGGGCCGGAATCCAGCAGGTCTTTTTGAGCAAACGACACCTTCCAGTCTCGCGCGTCTTTGCCGAGATTGTACCCTTGGCGCGCCACTTCCGCATCCATACCGGCGAAGACGGTTACCGTTTTCCAGATGTCTTCTTTTGACCAGTGAATCGTCAGTCTGTCGCGCGCCGTCACGATGCCGACGCTGTTGACCGGGAACAAATCGGGGATGCCGACAAAACGGCGATAACCGGCGTCCAGTGCGTTGTCGCGCGGTACGAACAGATGGAACGGCGACGTCGGCTTTAACTCCTGCCAATCGGTTTGCTTCAGGTCGCGGTCATCGAGCCAGCCATACTTTGACTCTCTCAAACCCCAGAGATCGGTATGTCGGACAACCGCATCGGCCTTCCTTTTGCCGCCGCGCCTGATGAAAAAAGCTATGGCCACGCCCTGCCGGATGTCGAAAACGTTCTTGTCGGGGCTCCCATCAGGGCAGATCTCTTTCTTGAGCGAGTTGCCGTGCAGATCGAGGATGTAAATCTCGTCAAAGGTACGGATCAGGCTCTGGCGCATGCCCCGGAACGTCGGGTTGTCGAGGTAGCCGTGGTTGGTGATCATGCCGACAACCCCGCGTCCGGCCTGCTCGATCTTCCACTGGGCGAAGCGGAGGAACTTCACGTAGTCGTCCTGGAGCCATTTCGGATTCTTCTCGCCCAGAGGCTTTTCGTCCACAAAGAAATAATCCCTTATCAGATGCCCTATGAACGTTGGCTGCAAAATGCCGCCTATTTCATGCTTGGCTATGCAATCAATGGCCTCTGCGCCACCGCCCGCCTTTGGATTCCATCCTATGACATATTTGTGACCTTTGTGGATCTCACACATCTTTTCACTTAGATTGCTCGAATGCCCCGAATACGGCGGATTGCCGAGGATCACGAGAATCGGGGTTTGCTTCTTGACGGTTCCGGCGAGGCGGGATTCCTCGGCCAAGGCGGAAAAGCCCGGCAGGTTGCTCTGTTCCAACTCCTCGTTGTCGAGGGTGTTGGTGAGGTAGAAGGGGACACGCTCCTCGTCCGTCAGACGGTGGCCGAGTTCTTCGAGGAAAAAGCCCATTTTGAGGTGGCCCACGGCGTAGGGGGCCATCATCAACTCGAAGGCGTAGAAGTTCTTGAGGACGTGCCGCCGGATGAAGTCCTCGCGCCCGCCGCTGCCGTACTTGGCCTCGAACTCGGCGACGGCCTGCTGCGCGGCGCGGGCGATGAAGGTCATGGTGCCCGCCGCCGGGTCGAGAAGTGTTACGCCGTCGGAAGCCAATCCATCGCGTTTGCCGAATTCGGTCTTCAGTAGGCTGTGCAGCGAACGGACGATGTAGCCGACCACCGGTTCGGGCGTGTAGTAAACGCCGCGGCGCTCGCGCTCGGCGGGGTCGTATTGCGCGAGGAAAGTCTCGTAAAAGTGAACGATGGGGTCGCTTCCCTTGCCTTCGTGGTAGTAGCGGTCGAGGATGCCGGGCGCGTCGGCCACGGCCAGGACTTCGGCGATGTCGTCCACGCACCAGGCGAGTTGCTCGGGTAGATCGTCGAGCGAGATGAAACGAAACAGGTGGCGGAGGACACCGATCGTGTGCGGGATGTTGTCGTAGGCCGTGCGGCGGCTGAAGCCGTCCCCGGCCCGGGTCCGGGCGGCAAAGAGGCCGTAGGTAATGGTCTGGGCGAAGAGGTCGGCGAAGTCCTCCGGTGTCAGCGTGCCGATGAGGTAGGTATGGAAGGCTTCAAAGAACCCGGCAAGCATGCCCGGCGCGTCCTTTTCCTGCTCAAGTTGCTGAGCGACGACATCCCGCAGGAATCGAGTGCGTTTGGCCAGTTCGACGGCGAGAGATTCAGCCGTGAACGCCTTGGGCAGCGAGAAACCGAGAAATCGGTCAAGGAGGGCATGCAGTTCGTCCGGCTTTTCCAACGGCGGCATCGTGCGCAGGCGGTTGAGAACCATGGGCCGGGCGGCAAGGACCGTCTCCACGCGCTCGCCGTTCCGGTACAGCCGGAACTCAAGGAAGTTGGTCAGAATGAGGTTGGGGAACGTGGAGCGATAGCGCGTGAGTTGTTCGGACTCCTCGATAACGTCCAGTCGATCTTCCGTCGGTTTCTTGGCTTCGACATAGCCGATGATGCGGTCCGTGCCATTCCACAGACGAAAATCAGGGTTGCCGGCATCGGTGGGTTTTGGAAGGGTGGTGACGCGCACATGCGCCCGCCCGGTTGCCTTGGCTATATCCGCCAGCATTTCGGCAAGCGTCGGGTAGAAGCTTTCCTCCCGCGCGTCGCCTTGCAGGGCCACGGCGAAAAGCTCTTTGAGGTACCTGGTGAATACCGCTTTGTCGCTCATCTTGTCCCTATTCCTGCCGCCCAACGGCGCTGCGGATCAGCGGCTGACGTACACGCGAGCTTGCTCGCAGGGACGGCTGTCCGCTGCTGCCGCTTGATGGCCAAGCGCGGCAGCGCCGGCCAGAAAGCGGACGGCAATCGGCAGCACCGATGGCTCGGCGCGAAGCATCCGACCATCGAGGAAATCAGGGGAAGGCCCTGTCTTGGGCCCATCCGCTGGATTGTTTGGTTATGCCACGATTTGTTCCATTTGCAAATACGACACTTCTGAGATATTGGCCTTTTCTTTTGCGTGCTCAATGGTCATACTTACAAGATTGCCCTTGCGGTCCAGATCGATATAGAGGCTTTCTGATATTTCTTTCGTTTCCAGAATGGATTCATTTGAAAACTCAATGAGTGCCGTATCCGTATCTGCAAAGTAGCGGATTTTCATGGTTACTCCTCCTTATAGCTCCTGTCGAAAAGGCGTTATGGACTGTCTCCCCGTCTTCCAACAGAATGACTCTCAGATATTTCCCCGCTTCCTCAATATATTTCCACTTTTTTATTCGCCCGTCGGATCATCTTACAGTTTTTAAAGGGTTACTGATGGTTTCGAGTATCCATTCTTCTTTGATCCCTTTCCTGTCAGAGCGTTGTCTTACAAATAGAAAGCATTGGGTGTATTTCATGGTTTAACCTTATCATGTTTGGAATATAATTGTAACTTTTTGTTCATAAGGTCATCATGCATAACGGCGCTGCGGATTAGCGACTGACGGACACACGAGTTTGCTCGCGGGGACGGCGGTCATTCCCCTGCCACTGATCTTTTCTGAAATAGGCGGAATCCAGCACGTTGTTCTGAATGAAGGCCGTCTCCACCTCATCCTGGGCAACCAGGTTGACATTGGCCACCGAGGCGTTGCCGCTCCGGGCAGTCGCTGACACATCAGGAATCTTGCTGGAAATGACCTGGGCCAGGGCGTCCCCAAAGGATAGTAGAGACCGCCGGTGCCATCCGTGGCGATGCCCACAAACTGCACCTTCTTCGCCACCACGGCCGCTCCACCGATGGCCAGGACAAAATTTTATTTTTTGCTTGCATTCGTGGGGAGGGGGGATATATTACTCGCAGTTAATTTTGGCTCCATGGTGGGGCTACCTGAGTAGTTACAAAACAAATTCAAAGACAAGGAGGGAAAGAGTTATGAAACGATTTGTAAGAATCCTGATTGTAGGTCTTCTGGTGATAGGGATTTCCGGGGTCTCTTTTGGGCAATGCCCGTCGACCCTGGACAAGATCAAGAATTCCGGCGTCTTAACCCTTGGTGTCCGCAATGCCTCTGGGCCCTTCTCCTTCATTAATAGACAGAATGATCGGGTCGGATTCTCCAACGATTTAGCGGAGCTAGTTCATAAGGCGATCGAGAAGAAACTTGGAAAACCGATCAAACTCGAAATGAAGGAAACCAGCCCATCCACCCGAATTCCCATGCTGACCAGCCAGGCCGTGGATCTCGTCACCGAGACATATACCGACACACGGTCCCGGCGTGAGAGTATCGACTTTAGCATCACCTATTTTGTCACTGGGGCCCAGTTTATTGTAAAGAAAGGCAGCCCCATCAAGGGCGCTCAGGACACTGGGGGGAAGCGGATCGGCACACAGCAAGGCTCGACCAATGAGCGAGTTCTGCGCGAAAAATATACAAACGCCCAACTGGTAACTTTCCCGGACCAGGCCGCGGCCTTCATGGCATTGCAGCAGGGGAAATTGGACGCCTATTGCAACGACGGTATCCAGCTGTGGGGGTTAAAGTATAAATCCGGCAACCCGGACCAATGGGAGGTGGTCGGGGATTACATCAGCTATGAGCCTTACGGTATGGGTATGCGAAAGAATGACTCCGACTTTCGCGGTGTCGTCAATGCCGCCTTGATGGAAGCGATTGAAGGAGGAGAATACTTCAAGCTTTATGACAAGTGGTTTGGCCCCAAGGGCGAACTGCCTTATCCCATGACTCCAGATGTAAAGGCCTTTCTCCTCTACCAGGTTGTTCCAAAATAGACTTCGATCTTCTGGGGAGAGATATCTCTCCCCAGAATCCCTTTTGGTAAGTATGTTCGGCTTATTTGGATTGTCCTATGAATTTCGCTGGTCGGTTCTCTGGGTCGACCCCCATCTGACGTGGCTGCTCAATGGCCTCTCCACCACCTTGAGGCTGGCGGCCATCAGTTGGATAATCGCTGTTTTACTCGGTATCATCTTCGGCGCCATGCGCACCGTTTCCTTCCGGCCGGCGCATGCCATCGCCACGGTTTACGTCGAATTCTTCCGTAACGTTCCCCTTCTGGTCTGGCTCTTCTTCTGGTACTTTGGCGCCCCTGAGGTCTTCCCGGAATTCCTCAAGCAATGGTTTATCCGGCACGGAATCGAATTCTGGTCTGGAGTAGCTGCAATCAGCATTTACCACGGTTCACGACTGGCGGAGGTCATTCGATCCGGAATTCAGGCCATCCCCAAGACGCAGCTTGAAGCCGGGCTTTCCTCCGGACTCTCTGTCATCGAAACTTACCGGTTGATTCTCATCCCCGTTGCGCTACGTCTGATCGTTCCTCCGGCGACCAACGAATCTTTGAACCTCCTTAAAAACACCTCTTTGGCAATGACCATCGGCGTTGCAGAGCTCACCTTCGCTGCCCGGCAGATTGAAACATACACGGCCAAGGCCGTGGAGGCCCTGACTGCAGCAGCCCTGATCTATCTGGTTCTTTGCCTTACCATTTCGATGATTATGAATAAGATCGAGAGAAAGTACGCGATTCCGGGCCTCATTGCCCGAGGAACAGGGGCAGAACATTGAGTTTTGATTGGTCAGTTATCTTCAGCAACGCAAAATTCCTCCTCCTACAGGGGCTGGTGGGCATTGGTGTCTACGGAGGGGGAACCCTCCGCCTGGCCATTCCCGCCATCTTACTCGGGTTTGTCATTGGCATCATCCTCGGCTTGGCGCGTATGGCCAACCGCCCCTGGATCCACTACCCCGCGGTTCTCTATATCGAATTGATCCGTGGTGTCCCGTTGATCATCGTCATCTTCTGGTTCTGGTTCCTCGTGCCGGTGATCATCGGCCGGCCGATTCCGGAATACTGGGTGGCGCTGACAGCCTTCGTCATCTTTGAAGGAGCTTATATCGGCGAGATTATCCGTGCCGGGATTCAGTCGGTCCCGAAGGGGCAGGTGGAGGCTGCCACGGCTTCAGGGCTGAGTTATGCGCATATAATGTTCGATGTGATCCTGCCCCAGGCCATCCGAAATATGATCCCCGCGTTGGTCACCCAGTTTATCGTCCTCTTCAAGGACACCTCTCTGGCCTCCATCATCGGAATGATGGATCTGACGAAGGCGGCTCAAACGGTCAGCGAAAGGGAATTGCGCCCTTTCGAAATGTACCTCTTCATCGCGGTCGTTTACTGGATCTTCACCTACAGCATGTCACGGGTTGCCCATCGCCTCGAAGTGCGTATGTCGCCGGACCGGCGGCCTTAAATGCAGTTTCAAATGGCTCTATACAGTTTCTTCTTGACAGGTGAGATCTCTTTTGTTGATTTACAGATGCTTTTTTATGAGGTTATAGGTTAATGATCGAATTCCGCGGCGTTAATAAATGGTTCGGATCACTCCATGTCCTGAAGGATATCAACCTGGCGATCAAACAGAGGGAAGTCGTGGTGGTATGCGGTCCGAGCGGCTCCGGGAAAAGCACGCTCATTCGGTGCATCAACAGGCTTGAGCGCATTCAGAATGGAGAGATCATCGTCGACGGTATCTCCCTGAGTGGCAAAAAGACAGATATCACCAAGCTCCGGGCCGAAGTGGGGATGGTCTTTCAGCAATTCAACCTCTATCCTCATAAGACGGCGCTGGAGAACATCATTCTGGCGCCCATCTGGGTACGCAAACAGAGCCGGGCAAAAGCGTTGAAGATTGGCAAGGACCTGATGGCCAAAGTGGGCATTCCGGACAAACTGGACAGTTACCCCGCCCAGCTCTCGGGCGGCCAGCAGCAGAGGGTTGCCATTGCCCGGGCCCTCGCCATGCAGCCCAAGATCATGCTCTTTGACGAACCAACCTCTGCCCTCGATCCTGAAATGATCAACGAGGTTCTTGATGTCATGACGAATCTGGCCCGCGAAGGCATGACCATGATCGTGATCACCCACGAGATGGGCTTTGCCCACCGGGTCTCGACGCGGATCATTTTCATGGACGAGGGCCAGATCCTTGAGGATGAGTCCCCGGAACTATTTTTTACCCAGCCCAAGAATGAGAGAACCCGCTTCTTCTTGAGTAAGATCTTGACCCATTAGGAGAAAACAAAGTAACTGCTCAGGTCGTTTTCTGACATGATTTGCAGGATGAGCAGGATTTTGGCAATCCGGTAGTTCGTCCAGCGATCCCATCGGCACAACTCCGATCGCATCGTCCGTTCCCGACAGATCCTGATCGCCCCGGCATTCATGAGCCAACATCCCCCCTGCCGGGATCAGCGACACTGGCGGATCATCTCATCGAGACTCTCCACCACCGTGACACCGGCCTCCTTCAGGCTTCTGATTTTGGAATCCGCTGTTCCGAATCCGGCGGAGATCATGGCGCCGGCGTGACCCATCCGCTTTTCCGGCGGCGCTGTGGCGCCGGCAATGAAGGCGATAACCTTCTTGGGATAAGGGTGCTCCTGGAGGTAGCGGGCGGCCAGCTCTTCGCCGGCGCCTCCGATCTCTCCGATCAGGATCACCTTCTCGGTCTCGGGATCTGAGCGGAAAAGTTCGAGCACATCCACAAAATCTGTGCCCTTCACCATATCGCCGCCGATGCAGACACAGGTGGACTGACCGATGCCCTGGCAGGTCAGATTGGAGGCGATCTCGTGGGTGAGCGTACCGCTCCGGGAAATGACGCCCACAGGACCTTCCCCATAGATGAAGCCGGGCATGATCCCCACCTTGCTTTTGCCGGGGCTGATCACGCCGATGGTATTGGGGCCGATGATGCGGACGCCCGCTTTCCGGGCCATTCCGCGAATTTTCAGGGCATCATGAAGGGGGACGAATTCGGTGATGACGACCACCAGCGGCACCCGGTTCTCGATGGCATCGATGGCGGCCGCGAGCACACCGGCCGGCGGTACGACGATCATCGACGCATCGACGGGCGTTTCCTTCATCACCCGGGCTACCGTGTCATAAACGGGCACGCCGTGCACCTGGGCGCCTCCCCGGCCCGGGGTCACGCCACCGACGACCCGGACGTGATATTCCAACAATTTCATCGTATGGTACTGCCCCTGCTTTCCCGTTGCTCCCTGGATGATGACACGGGTATCCCCGTTAACCAGTATGGCCACTTCCCCTGACTCCTCTTTCTTTTAATTTTGCCATGAGCAGCAGGACCGCCTCTTCGGTGGTGCCGAACTTGACGATAGAGATCTGCCGGGCCTCCAGAATCGCCCAGCCCTCGTCCTGGGAGTGACCCCGCATCTTGACGACGATGGCCTGGGGGGGATGCAGCGCATCCAGCACCTGGGCGATCCCCTTCGCCATGCTCTCACAGTTGTTGATGCCGCCGAAGAGGTTGATGAGAATCCCCTCCACGCCGGGCGTCTTCAGGACGATCCGGAGCGCGGCGGCGGTCCTTTCCTGGGTGGCATTGCCGCCCAGATCCAGAAAATTGGCCGGCACACCGCCATGAACAAAGATCATATCCATGGAGGCCATCCCGAGACCGGCGCCTCCGGAGACGAGTCCGACATTGCCTTCGTCCATACGCACATAGGCGATGTCTCCGGCCTTGGCCTCCGCTTCGAGAGGATCGAGCAGGCGTTCCCTACGGGTGAAAGAAGCGGCCTCCTTCTGCCGCCCCAGGGCGGAATCGTCGATCTCCAGCTTGGCGTCGGCGGCCAGCACACGGCCCTGCGCATCGATGATGAGTGGATTGATCTCGACCGTGATGGCCTCGTACCGGAAATAGGCCCTGATGAGATTCTGAACCGTGCCGGCAACCCTGAGCATCTCCTCACCCTGCAATCCCGCCATGAGGACCAGGTCGATGACCTGGGGCAGACCGGGCAGGTCGAGAGGATCCAGCGGCAAGCGATAGAGTTTCCCGGGCGTACTGTGGGCCACGGTCTCAATATCCATCCCTCCCGACGGAGAGATCATCAGCTGCGGCAGGAGCGTCAGGGGGTCCAGCGTGATCCCGGCATAAAGTTCCCGGGCAACGGTAAGTCGCTCTTCGATGAGGAGTTTTTCCACCCGTTCGCCGCCGATCGAAAGCGCCAGCAGGGCCTCCGCTTCCCGGACCAGCGCATCCCCATCCGCGGCAAAACGGATGCCACCGGCCTTGCCGCGGCCACCCCGGAGCACCTGGCTCTTGAGGACGACCGGATAGCCCAGCTCCGCAGCAACCGCGACCGCTTCCGTCGGGCCGGCAACCACATCGCCCTTCGGGACCGGAATGCCGGCCTTGGCTAAGAGGGCCTTGCCCTCGTATTCATAGAGTTTCATGGGTATCCCCGCCGCTGAGATAGGCCAGGGTAATCTCCAGGGCCTTCAGATTGATGTCGCGGAGCCTGGGCGCCAGGCGTTCCCGGATCGTCCTGCCCAGCGCCTCCAGGGAGATGATCCCGGTCTTCTGCACCACCGCCGCCAGCATCACCGTATTGGCCGCCATCCGGCTCCCGCACTGCTCCTCGGCCAACCTGGTGGCCGGAATGCGGTAGAGATGACGAACCGTCTCCGGCACTGCCGTTACCAGCATTTCATCCACAAAGACCGCCGCCGTCTCCGGATCGATCTCCGGCAGATACCGGTCCAAGGCAGGCTGGGACATGGCCACAAAGACATCGGCATTCAGCGTCTTCGTGTAGTCAATCATTTCATCGGCAATGACCACCTCCGCCCGGCATGCCCCGCCCCTGGCCTCCGGTCCATAGCTCTGGGTCTGGGCAATCTCCATATTTTCATAATACCCCGCCGCTTCCGCCAGCATGACGCCCATCAGGACAATCCCCTGACCGCCGAAACCGGCCAGTTTGATTTCTTTTCTCATGGCTTGTCCTCCAGGGTTATGGCGAGCTCCGGACAGATCAGTTCGCAGGTTCTGCAGTTTGAGCATTGTTCCGGATCTGCCACCATCGGGGGCACATATCCCTTGGCGTTTCGCCGCCCCGATTTTTTCAGGATCTGCTTCGGGCAATAATGCATGCAGAGTTCGCATCCCTTGCAGTACTGCTCATCAATAATTATATCTACCATCGCTGTTCCAAACCTTCATCGTGAAAATGCCCCTCCCTTCATCCCTCCCACAGGATGGGGGAAAGATGGTGGGGGTGATTCCCATGCTTCGCAGCATCCGCGAGGGCATGAGGGTTTTTATTCTGCTGAAACACTCATGGACGATCGTTCGTCACCCAGGAAATCACGAATGACTGCCCTTCATGCGGCAGGCGCACTGCCTGCCGTCTCCCATCTATCGTTTCCTGATATCTTGGACCGGTCTTCAGGCGGCCGGTTTCCCGCCCCGGGGACCAGCCATCCCGAAATAACTTCGGGAAAATTCCGTCTTCCCCTTGTCATGATGCAGCGTTCCAATGAGCCATTTTCCCTGCAGCGCCTCGGCATCCAGTTTCGACGCCGATTTCACCGATACCGTCTGGGCCTTCAGCGTGTCCAGCAGCCTGGCCGGGTCCGCCGTGCCGTAGATGATCCGTCCCGCCTGAGTGGGACACTGGGCGATGACCTCAATGAAGGCAAACCCCTCGTGGGTGATCGCCTCGGCAATGGACCGGGACAGGGACAGGGCATGGGCCGCCGTCCAGCGGGCCACATAGGTCGCCCCGGCCACCTTCGCCAGCTCGCAGGCATCGAAGGGATCTTCCGGATTCCCGTAAAAGGAGGTCTTCGTTTTCGCCTTGAGTGGAGTTGTCGGGGCCACCTGTCCTCCCGTCATGCCGTAAATCTGGTTGTTCACCATGATCACGGTGATGTCCAGATTTCTCCGGGCGGTGTGGATGAAGTGATTGCCGCCGATTCCCAGGCAGTCCCCGTCGCCGGTAAAGACGATCACTTTTCTTTTGGGATTGCTCATCTTCAGCCCTGTGGCAAAGGGAAGCGTTCGTCCGTGCAAGCTATGGAGGGTATCGGCATCGATATAGACCGGGATCCAGCCGGAGCAGCCGATCCCGCCCACCAGGGCCACATCTTCCCGGATACCCAAACTCTCGATGGCCCGGACCGTGGCGCCCAGAATGGTGCCGTTGCCGCAGCCGGGACACCAGAGGAAGGGGAGCGCCTTTTTTCTCAGATATTTTTCACCGATCGGGTTCATGGCCGGCGCCTCTTCATCAGTTCCGCGAGAATCTCATCGGGGGTATGCAACAGGCCTCCCAATTTAGGCAGGGACACCACTTCCGTCCGGCCTGCCGTCACCCTTCTCACCTCCTGCACCACCCGTCCGACATTGAGCTCCGGCACGATCAGCGTCCGTGCTTTTCCGGCCAGGGCCGCAATCGCCTCTTCGGGAAAGGGCCAGATCGTCCGGATCTTCATATACCCTGCCCGGACTCCACGATCCCGTGCATCCTTGACCGCCCGCAGGGCCGGACGGGCCGGGCTGCCGAAGCAGACGACCACCCTCTCGGCATCGTCAAGGAAATGGGTCTCCAGATCGTAGATCTCTTCCCGATGACCGGTGATTTTCCGGCAGAGCCTCTCGGTCAACTGCGCACAGACATCGGGCAGATGGCCGGCCCGGTTGCCGTCTTCACTATGGAGCTGACCGTCGATCAGCAGCCGATACCCCTCATTGAAGGCCGGCATGCCATCGAGGAGGTCGTCCGCTCCGGCCTTGTAGGGAAGGTAATTTTCCCGCTCCCGGGGGTGCTTCCTTTCGATTGGCCTGAGTCCGCCGGGAATACGGACCTTCTCGCGCGTATGACCGATGATCTCGTCGGAGAGGACATAGACGGGCACCCGGTAATGCTGCGCCAGGGCAAAGGCCCGATAGGTCAGTTCAAAGGCCTCCTGAGAGGAAGAGGGCATCAGGGCGATGATCTCGTAGTCGCCGTGAGATCCCGCCCGCGCTTGGATGATGTCCTGCTGCCCGGCCGCCGTGGGCATGCCCGTGGAGGGGCCACCGCGCATGACGTTCACCACGACGATGGGCGCCTCGGTTTCTGCCGCATAGCCGATGCCCTCCTGCATAAGGCTGATCCCAGGTCCTGATGAGGCCGTACAGGCCAACGCGCCGCCGAAAGCCGCGCCAATGGTGGCACAGATGCTGGCGATCTCATCCTCCATCTGCATGAAGACGCCGCCCAGGGGGGGCAGACGTTCGCTCATCAGTTCGGCAATCTCCGTGGCCGGGGTGATGGGGTAGCCGGCAAAATAGCGGCAACCGGCGGCCAGAGCCCCTTCCACGACCGCCTCATTCCCCTGCAATATCTTGATCTCTGTGATTGATTTCTCGTGATTCATAAAACTGCCTCATACACCCTGTACCCCTCTCCCGTTTCTCGGGGAAAAAAAGCTCAGGTCAGGGGAAATTGTGCTTCTCTTTACCTGCCTGACGGCATCGATCCTCGGCAAGCGATCAATCAAGCAGGTGTACAAACAGACCGCTCCGGAGCTTGGGTTCGAACCAGGTCGATTTGGGAGGCATCACCTGACCCGCCTCCGCCACCGCCATCAGCTGTTCGAGGGCTGTGGGGCAGAGCGAAAAGGCCACGGCATACGCGCTCGAGTCGACCAGCCTTTCCAGTTCCGCCATGCCCCGGATTCCCCCGATAAACTTGATCCGGTTGTCTGTCCGCGGGTCCGCGATACCGAGCACCGGTCCCAGAAGAAGTTCCTGCAAAAGCGATACATCGAGGACCTTCACGGGATCGCGGGTGTCGACATGCCCCTCCGGTAGGATTAACTGATACCAACGTCCCGGCAGGTACATGCCGAACTCGTGGAGGTGAGAAGGGGACTTCTGCGGGAAACCCTCCCGGACCTGGAATATCCTGCCGACCTTCCCCAGGAAGGCCGCTTCCGTGAGGCCGCCCAGATCCCGGACAGCCCGGTTGTAATCCATGATGCGGACCTCGTCATCCGGAAAGAGGACCGCCGGGAAGGTATTGTAGGACTCATCGCCGCAATGGAACGGGTTCCGTTCCCGACGCTGCCTTGCCACGGCTGCCGCCGCGGCGGAGCGAGTATGACCGTCGGCGATATAGAGTGCCGGGAGCGTCGCAAAGGCCTCCACCAAGTTCCGGATCTCTTCATCCCGGCGTACCACCCAAACCGTATGGCCGATTCCGTCGGCGGAAACGAAATCAACCTCGGGCAATTCACGCTTGATCCCTTCGATGATCCGGCCGATGGTCTCACTTCTCCGGTAGGTCATGAAGATCGCCCCCGTATGGGCATGGACCGTATCGATATGACGGGTCCGCTCAGCCTCCTTGTCGGCCCGGGTCAACTCATGCTTCTTGATCCGCCCCGCCTCATAGTCCTTGATCCGGAGTCCCGCTACTACACCGGTCTGCTCGCGGGCGCCCATTCGGAGCCTGTATAGATAGAGGCAGGGTTTATCATCCTGAACGAGGATGCCGTCCCGGATCAGTGCCTCCAGATTCTGACGGGCCATCTCGTAGACCTGCTCACCCCCGCCGCCGGGATAGGCCGGCACGTCGACTTCCGATTTCTCCACATGGAGAAAGCTCAGAGGATTCTCCCGGACCATCTCCCGTGCCTCTTCGACATTCATCACATCATAGGGCAGTGCCGCCACAGCCTCCGCGACAGCTTTCCGCGGCCTCAACGCTTTAAAGGGAATCAGAACTGCCATAAACACTCTCCTCATCACACCAGATAAACGCGGCACCGTCTGCCTACTATCCTACCGGGGAATTGTCAATACTGCATTTTGTATCGGATCTTGACGGCCTCGTGAAAAGTCGTCATTCCCGCGCAGGCGGGAATCCAGAGAGGATGGAACTAATGGGCGACTTGCAGCCCCGTTTTCTGTAGTGATGGTGCAGTCCATCCCTTTGATGACCGTGAAAGTCAAAGGAGGTCAACAGCAGGATTATCACTCTGGAAGAACCTTTCCGCCGTCCCATCGAGCGGGATTGCCAGAGGTTGGTTACTCGTTACGCCGTGAGGCGGGCGGGGGTAGGGCCTGAGACCGAGGAAGAGACCCGTATTGATCTGCAAAGCGACGGCGTGCAGATGATTAGGCCGAGGTGGCGTGTCCAGGGGGTGAGTCTTCATTAGGTGATTCAACCCGGCCTTGCGCAAGCAGGGAGCAAGCTGCGGAGAAGCACGGAGAGCCGAAGTGGGACTGGATATATGTGATTAGGCATGGGGAGCTTCTGAATAAGAGAACGTGGTGACCGAGTGAGATCTTCCGGAAGTCTCGTGAAGAAGTGAGCAGGGCTGTGGGGGCCTGAAGCGACCGGAAGAAGTCAGCGCCGTAATAGTAGTCGTGGCCAAGGTCGAGGCCATGACGAAGGACGACACCGTGAAAGGGAGGACAACGTGGAGCCTGCGGGCAGGGATACGTTCCAAGCGAAAACGGTCCGGAACCGCGAAGCGGTACCGCCGGGCACTCCGAACCTTCCTGGCAACGGAACAGTAAAGGAGAAGCACCGGGTACTCCACAGCGTGATCGACAAGGTGTTCAACTGGAACAACTTGAAGAGTGCGTCCCGGAAAGTGGTCAGGAACAAGGGCAGTGCGGGCGTGGACGGGATGAGCGTCAAGCAATGGCAGGAGAAAGAAGAGGAACACCTGCAAGAGTTACGCTGGCGACTCATACGGGACACGTACCGAAGCAAACCGGCAATGCGGTGTTATATTCCCAAGCCGGGGAGCGCAAAGCGGCGTCCGCTCGGCATTCCCGCAGTAACTGATCGGGCATGTCAGCAGGCGGCGCATAATGTCCTCAGTCCCGTTTTCGAGGAATATTTCCACGAAGACAGCCACGGATTTCGCCCTGGACGAAGCACCAAAACAGCGGCGAAGCGGGTAGAAGCCCTGCATAAGCAGGGATACATCTATGCGGTGGATCTGGACATCAAGGGTTTCTTTGACCATGTAAACCATGAAATCCTGATGAAGCTCGTTGGGCAGGTGGTGAAAGACCGTCGGGTCTTGGGCCTGCTTCACGGGTGGCTGAAGGCAGGAGTGATGGAGGAAGGCAAACTGCGTTACACGACCTCCGGCACTCCGCAAGGAGGTGTGATCAGTCCGTTGCTCAGCAACGTGTATCTGACACCTCTCGATAATGCGCTAACAGAGGCGGGATACCAATTCGTTCGCTATGCTGACGATGTGGTCATTCTCTGCCGGAGCGAAGAAGAGGCGGCTGGGGCACTGCACCACGCCCGCACCGAACTCGGTCGGCTGAAACTGGAACTGAATGAGGAGAAAACCTCGACTCGGACGTTCAAGGAGGGGTTTGATTTTCTGGGGTTCCGTTTCACCAATCGGGGACGACACATCGCAAGCAAATCTCTCTTAGCCCTGTACGGCAAGGTACGTGAAGTCACGAAACGCCAACAGGGGGACAAGCCGGTAACAGCGGTGATAGAATCTCTCAATCCGCTTCTACGCGGATGGGGGAACTACCATCGAGAGGGCCGGAATGTCGGAATGTTCAATCATCTGGACACCTGGATCAGGAAACGTCTGCGTTCATATATCTACAAATGCTGGCGCACCTACCGGTGGCCCGGGGTGAACAAACCGGATAGAGAAGAATTCAAGCGGATGGGTCTTTTCTCGCTGCGCACTATACTTTGGCATAATACGCTTCAACTAACGCTGTTTCCAGCTCCCCAATAAGGGGTAATGCACGGGATCGCCGGATGCGGGAAAACTGCTTGTCCGGTGGTAACGGAGGGCTTGTCCCTGGCGACAGGACATTCTATTCTCTACTTCGCTTTCATATAATAAACTAATATGGTATACTCCTTCAAATAATCCATAAAGGAGGAGCCTAAATGAGATGTGCAACTTTGGTGAACCACCTCGGTCAAGATGAAATAAGGGAGCGAATGGTCACGTCCAAAGAAAGAAAGCAATATCAACGGTGGCAATCGATATTCCTAACGAGCAAAGGATTGCAGGCGAATATTATTGCCGAATATGTCAGCACCACGAAAGGGACAGTCCATCAGTGGGTATATCAATACAATCACAATGGTCCAGATGGGTTTACCCTGCAGGGGAGGGGAGGAAGACGATTCGGTTACTTAAGCCTTCAAGAGGAGGCGGAATTGCTGGATAGCATCCGCCCCATAGCAGAAAAGGGGCGTATTCTTAATGCCTTTGCAATCAAGGAGCAGATAGAAGAGAGACTGGCAAAGAAAGTGTCGAAAGATTATCTCTACGATCTCCTTCAACGGCACAAATGGAGGAAAGTCATGCCTCGTCCCCAGCATCCCAAAGCAGATAAAGAGAAGCAGGAGGAATTTTAAAAAAACTTCCGGAGTTGGTGGCAACCGCCGAAAAAGACTTCTGCCCGGAGGATAAAAGACCAGTGAAACTCTTCTTTCAGGATGAAGCCCGCTTTGGAAGGATCTCCGATCCTGCCTATTGCTGGGCTCCAAGCGGGTTGAGGCCGATTATATCATCACGGATTGTGCGCGAATTTACCTACGTATTTAGCGCTGTAAGTCCGAATGATGGCCAATCCTTCTCTCTCATTTTGCCCTATGCAAATACTGATGTGATGAACATCTTTCTCCAGGAGTTCTCTAAAGCATTTCAGGAATACCGCATCATTCTCATCATGGACAAGGCGGCATGGCATAGAAGTAAAGACCTGAGCAAGGTGGAAAATATTCGATACATCTACCAGCCGCCCTATTCACCTGAGTTAAATCCTGTCGAGCACCTTTGGGATTACATTCGAGAAAATTATTTTAAGAATGCTTACTGGTTGTCCATGGAAACACTTGAAAAAGCCCTGGCAGCCGTCCTGAAAAAAATTGCCGACTGCTCAGAGATGATCCAGAGCTTAGTGGGATTCCATTGGGCTATTATTTAGTATTTGAAAGCGAAGTGGTATTAAGTGGGTGTTGAGGATTTTTAATCTCATCCGGGTTAATTCCCCGCAGCTTGCTGCGAAAGGCCTATTCCTTATAGATGCATTTGATACCCCGTAGCTTGCTGCGGGGTAGTTCATTTTTTAAAAAATTTTTAAAAACTGTTGACATCCTCTTATAACTTGACAGTCCAAAGTTTTA
>PLLC01000049.1 GCA_003141195.1 Syntrophaceae bacterium | reverse complement strand
TCAATTTAATGTGCGAGGCGACATAGGGGAACGGAGGCGCCAGTGAAGCGAGAGAGTTCCCCACCGAAATAGAATCCTGGAAGACAGCTGGACGATCTACGGGAGCCCTGGCGATGATATGAGCCCTAGCGATGATCGGGATCAACCTTAAAAACAGTGAGAAGATGAAAGCCAAGAACTAGTGATTGCATACTGTGCCTGTCTGAAAAGCCGCCATGCAATTGGCCTGGGAAAAGGGGAGTGCAAGGGAAACATCCTTGATGGATTCCTGCGCTCATAAAGATGACAGAAATGTCTGATATGACGAGACAATTCTGTCATATATGACAATTTTTGGGAAGGAGGTGGGTCGATAGAAATAGGAGTCCCAAGTAGTATGCGGCAGAGTGCGGTTAAGTGGGCAGGCGGCAGGCTTAAGTTCATAATTAAAATCAGCGCCAGTTCCCCAAGACCGCGTAAATATTAACAGTATGATGTCACAGCGTTAAACATGAAAGGATTGGTAATATGGTTGATGAATATTGTGATGATAATGATTGTGTGGATACATTTGGAAGTGAATTTTCTAGAACCCAATTTGAAGACGACTTAAAGATCATCAAGACCTCAAATGATGATTATAACATGGCATTTATTGAAGATGTTACTGGTTTTCATAAATTCGATACCTCCTATGGCTTGCATAAATTCCCTGGCCGACATGAAATCGATAAGGCCGACAAATCTTCCGGTGCTTATCTGGAAATCAGAAAAAACACATGGGAACCGTGTCATGTACCGTATTTATATCTCAGGGAAATAGTTCTTGCCACCAGCAGCAATCGATATTTTGGGCCTGATTATTTTTTTGGGCCGGCTATTCGAAAGGATCATACCGGGAATATTTTAGGCACAAAGAGCGTATGGGTAAGTGTAGGTAACCCAGATCGGAATCTGTCTTTTTTTCAGCACCAGGAAGAAGCGGAAAGAATGCTGGCCGAATTTAAACGTGAGTTGGACAGGTACAGTATCAAGCCGCACTACATTGTATCGTCTGGCTATGAGTACACGGTATTTTTTGTCCTGAGAAATATTTGCTTAGCACCGTTTGCTGACTGGTTCATGATTAAACACGCTTTAAGTAAGATGGCAAAAGTAGACATACCGGAAAATGCTATAGCGGAGCTCGTGCGTATGCCGGGGAGTACCAGTTATCAAATGTATGAACCAATGCAATATATAGAAATAACAACAGATAATTATTCCGAAAGTAGTGAATTTTACGTTAGAGATTTCGAGAAAATAGTTAGGGATTACAGTTAAAAGAGCAATGTGACTACATCTCTCCCCGGCGGTAGCTTCATTTCAACAGAGATCGCCGGGGGAGATGACCACATTAGCAGATGGAGATAGTGTCAGGAATGTCAGAGAGACATAACAGACATTCCTGACATTTCTTGAAGGGAGGTGATGGTCAGACAGAGAGAAGAAGAGCACCAAGCAGTATGCGGCAGGGGAAAGAATTTACTATAATTACTTATACTTAATCTCATAATTTCAATCCAATTATTCACGTCTTTCCAACACAGATAACAACATTTTAGGATAAAGGAGTATCAATAAATGAATAGTATTATTAAGTTTTTGTACAAAATCACAGGTTTTGATAAGTTCGATGGCGGCTTCATCGAGGTCGTAACGGATTACACAGCGGCAAAGTATTTCCCACAGGATCAGGTCTCTGCGGCGGTTCAATACGCAACGGAGAGGTCGCAGGCCGGTCGAGAGGTCCATTTTGGGCCGGCGCCCCGGAAAGTGGATCTGGGATCCAAGAGGTCTGATCGGACCAACGTGCTCTGGGTCAAGTCCTTATGGGTAGACATTGATTCTCCGGATAAGACCCTTTCTGCGGAAGAAAAGATAAAGAAGGCATCAGAATTAAAAGATAATTTTATTGAAGCTTTAAAAGGTTATGGTCTGGAACCCTCCTTTATTGTCGCTTCCGGTCACGGATTTCACGTCTACCTCGTACTGAAGAGGGTGCATACGGGCCCTACGGAATGGTCTCCAATTGAAAGTGCTCTCATCACACTGGCAAAAGGTGACCAACAAGTGAAGGATGTGGGGCGAATTCTAAGGGTTCCAGGTACCTGGAACCGGAAAGACCGGAGCAATCCAAAGAATGTAGAAATAATTTTCGAGTCTGATCGGGTCTACGACGAGAAGGACTTTATTCGGTTGGTGAAGGATCATGGCCAGAAAGCCAGCCAGACGAATCTGACACCAGTTCCCTCGAAACCACTTGGTTTCCTTCCACCGTGTATCGGTCATCTTCTCGATCCAGCAACAGCGGTTGCACTCGGGAATCGCCACCAGGTTAGATTAGTGCTGGCCACCTTCGGATTTCATGAGGGCTGGTCTGTTGAAGATGTAATCGACAAGGTCAAGCACCTGACGGATGACCAGAACAAGTCTGCAGACGATGTACGGGGCGTCTACGAGGTGCTTCAGAAGGATCCACAACGCTATAATGTTGGTTGTGGAGAAGGTAGCAGCTTGAAAGGTCTTGTCGATTCTGGGATTACGGTTTGTGACAAGACAGCGTGTCAGTTTGGAAAACCTCCAGTGCCGGCCGCCCAAGCTACTTCAGATGGGGTGAAATCGGCGTACTTTCCGGGTCTGGTTGATTTGGTCCTCGACGATAAAGGAAAAATCGCTTTCATGGTCAAGGATGGCGGCACCCTGGTCACAAAGTATGAACAGACAATAGATGGTAAGAAGCTGGTGCCACCTCCGAAAGATAAGGTGCTCTGGATGATCCCGAAGGGGGCGGCCGTTCAGCAACATTTTGCAAATGATTCCGATGCAGCGCTGTTTAGGGACCTCGTTACCTACTGCAAGACCATCAGCGATCTACCCGATGAATTGCATTATTCTTTCATCGCCGCTTACATTATGCATACATATCTTGTTGATAAATTTGAATATTCTCCTACCGTTTGGTTTTATGCGATCCCAGAAAGAGGAAAGACTCGGACTGGAAAAGCAATGATTTATGCATCTTATCGAGGGGTTCATATCATCACTCTCCGGGAGGCGCATGTGATCAGATTAACCCAGGATCTGAGGGCAACTTTATTTATTGATGTTAGTGACTTACAACAAAAGATGGAAGCAAATAATGTGGAAGACGTGATTCTGAATAGGTATGAAAAAGGCGCCCAGGTACCACGGGTGCTTCATCCGGAGTTAGGCCCTTTTGATGATACCGTTTATTATGACGTCTACGGTGCAACTATCACAGCGACCAATGAGACGGTGAACGATGTTCTGGCCACCAGGACCGTTCAGATCATCATGCCGGAGTCACCGCGCCAATTTAATGATGATGTAAAACCGATTCATGGTCTCCCCTTCAGAGAGAGGCTCCTGGGCTTCAGGGCGCGATGGATTGATCGGGAGCTACCAGAGCTTGCGAAACCTTGCAACGGGCGCCTGGGCGACATTCTGAGGTGCATTCGGCAGATCGTCAACATGGTCTCGACGGATGAATCTTGGTTCCTCACCTTCGTCACCGGCGTTGAGCAGCGTCGGAAGCTTTCAGGGGCCGATGGTCTGGATGCTCAGGTAGTACAGACCATTAAGGATTCCCAGAACACGATCACCTTGGGCCATATGTTTCATGAAGACGTTTTGAGAAAAGTCAATGCAGGCAGGCCGGAAAACGAGAAGATTTCTCCTCAGAAGCTTGGAAAAATCACGGCGCGATTGGGATTCGAGAAGTATACCAGCGGGCAACAGCGGGGAATATTCTGGAACCGAGATCTGTTTGTCAGGCTATGCGAACGGTACGGTATCGAGGTGATTGAAATTATACCCGTCGAAAACAAGGCAGTTGAACGTAAGGAATTGATTGACAACACGTTTTGAAAAAAATGACCTAATTGACCGAATTGACAGGAGTATCTGTCATATCTGACATATCAGACATTTTTCGGAGTGGTAGGGGGGTAGAGATGCTCCCCTACCACAACCTTTAACAATAAAACAGGGATCAGGATTTATACGACCCAATTACTTTTTTAAGGACTCTCCCGGCGTGAGCCCGGAGGTCGTCGATGCACTTACCGTCCAGTATCCCGGATGGGAGCATCAAGAATGGAAAGGCTTTTAAGTGTAAAGGATGTCGCAAATTTATTGAATGTTTCCACAAGAACGGTGTATGATCGGGCCAGAGAATTAGGCGGTTTCTATCCTTGTGGCATCCAGGTTTTAAGGTTCAATCCGGAGGATCTATATGACAAGCTGGAAAGATCGCAAACGAGGTCACTGGCGGTATCGGTTCCAGTTCATGGGGGAGAACCATTACGGGAAGGGTTACAAGACGGAACGGGAATCAAACGCCGCGGAAGCAGAGCACAAAAAGCAGCTGCAAGAGAAAGCGAAGCAGCCGATCGTTATGGCCTTTTCGCACTTAGCAGACAGGTATCTCACCCAAGCGGAAAGAAGGTTCGCTAGCAAGGTCTTCAAATATAAAAAATTAGTCTACTCTGAGTTTATAAAACACCACGGTGATCTTCCAGTAAACGAAATCACACCGGATATGGTCGATCAATATCTCAGCACTAGACACACAAATAACAATTACAATATGCACCGTAAGGATCTCAGTACGTTATTTACATATGCGAAAGGCACCCTCAAGCTGGAAATACAGAACCCCTGTTCTGAACTCCCAAAGTTACCCCATACTCCGGGGAAAAAGGCTCCCCCATCAGAAAAAGAGATACTAATGATGATCGCAGCAGCAACTCCGGGAGACGAACGGGATATTTTAATGACCTGTATTCATGCGCTTGGACGTATTGACGAGGTGTTGAGATTGACCTGGGAGGATGTTAATTTCGATCAGCGATCCATCACCCTGTGGACCAGAAAACGCAAGAATGGGGAATATGAAGCGGACGTGCTACCGATGAACGAAGATCTTTATAGCGTTTTGAAAAATCGCTGGAAAGAGAAGAAGCAGAACAAATGGGTTTTTTATAATGAAGATACACGGAATCGTTTCTTTCATCGTCCCAAGATGATGCGTTCGATCTGCAAGAGGGCAGGGATTGAACCCATCGGTAAGGGGATGAGAAAAGCTGAACGAGGGAAACACAAAGGCGAGAAGGTAGAATTTGACCTATATCATGGATTCCATTCCCTGCGGCATTTCATGGCTACATACCTTTCCGACACGGAGAAGGTATCCCTCAAGAGAATTTCCGGTTTGTTACGTCATAAGAACCTCAAGACAACCGAAATTTATCTTCATCCCGTGGACGAGTCTCATAGAGTCGTGATGAGTCAGATTGAGGGTAAATTTACACCGAATAAAAACCCTCTCACAGCACCCTCTCACACAAAAGAAAAAGGAGTCATCGATAATCGATAACCCCTTTATTTTCTTGGAGCGGGCGACCGGGCTCGAACCGGCGACGTCCAGCTTGGGAAGCTGACATTCTACCACTGAATTACGCCCGCTCACATAAAGTTCCCAAGCATCCGCCGTATTGAAAACGGACGCCCATCTTAATCAACAGAGGTCTTTTGTCAAGATCTTTTTTAGATAAGACGCAGGCGGGGAAAATTGGGACAGTCCCCTATTTTTTTAGACGCAGGCGGACGGAATTTCCATGTCCGCCGAGCCCTTCCATCTCGGCGAAATGGATGGTTTCCGTCCCGTACCGCCGGAGCGCCTCCCGCGAGAAGGAGAGGATGCTGGTCCGCTTGATGAAATCGTAAACACCGAGGGGCGAAGCGAAGCGGGCCGTTCCCCCGGTCGGCAGGACATGATTGGGCCCCGCCATGTAGTCTCCCAGCGCCTCCGGGGTGTGCATCCCTAAAAAAATCGCCCCGGCGTTCCGGATCTCCGCGAGGAGTTCCCGGGGATTCTGCACCATCAGTTCGAGGTGTTCCGGCGCGAAACGGTTGGCCAGTGCGACCGCCTCGGCGAGATCGCGCGTGACCACCGCGGCCCCGAAGGCGTCGAGAGAGCGGGAGGCGATCTCCTTCCGTGGGAGGTCCGCAAGCTGGCGGTCGACTTCCCCGGCCACGGCCCTGGCGAATGCCTTATCCGGCGTCAGGATAACGGCACCCGCCATCTCGTCATGTTCGGCCTGGGCCAGCAGATCCGCCGCCGCATAGGCCGCTTCTCCCGTCCCGTCGGCGATGATCAGGACCTCGCTGGGACCGGCGATCATATCGATCGCGACCTGACCGAAAACCATCTTCTTGGCAGCCGCCACATAGGCGTTCCCCGGACCGACGATCTTATCGACGCGGGGAATCGACGCCGTGCCGAAGGCGAGGGCCGCGATCGCCTGGGCGCCGCCGATCTTGAAGATCCGGTTCACGCCACCCATCTCCGCGGCGGCGGCGATCAGGGGATGGAGCCGCCCGTCGCGGGAAGGCGTCACGAGGATGATCTCGCCGACGCCGGCGATCCGGGCGGGTATCGCGGTCATGAGGACGGTAGAAGGATAACAGGCCAGCCCCCCCGGGGCATAGATGCCGACACGCGCCAGCGGAAGGATGCGCTGGCCGAGTTCCACACCTTCCTCGTCCGCAACGGACCACCCCTCGCAGCGCTGGTGTTCGTGAAACCGTTCAATTCTCCCCGCGGCCAGGCGGAGGATCTCCGCATCTTCCGGGAGGACCTGTGCCGCCGTGGCCTTCCGCTCGATGGCGGAGGCCTCGACCGTCGCGGCGGTCACGGCGTGACCGTCCCACCGGGCGGTATAATCAAAGAGGGCCTCATCGCCCCGCCGGCCGACGTCTTCCACGATCCGCCCGACGGCCGCCCAGAGTTCGGGATCGAAGACCCGGCCCCGTTCCCGGATCCTCCGGAAATGCCCTTCAAATTCCGCGCTGTCCGTCCTGATGATTTTCATGCGATTCCCTTTGTTCCATGGCCGTCCGCCGTCAAAAGCCGGCAATCCTGCGGATATCGGCCCCCAGCGCCGACAATTTCTTCTCGATCTGCTGATAGCCCCGGTCGATGTGATAGACTCGGGAAAGGGTCGTCGTCCCCTCCGCCGCGAGACCGGCCAGGATCAGGGAGGCCGACGCCCGGAGATCCGTCGCCATCACCGGCGCCCCGCGGAGTTTCGCGACCCCCCGGACGATGGCGCTCGTCCCCTGGATGACGATATCCGCGCCCATGCGCATCATCTCGCTGACATGCATGAAACGGTTTTCGAAGACCGTCTCGGTGATCACGCTCAGGCCATTACCGAGGGCCATCATGGCCATGATCTGGGCCTGCAGATCCGTCGGGAATCCCGGATAGGGAAGCGTCTTGACATCCACGCTTTTTACGGTCCCGCCGCCCGCCGCCCGAAGGGCTTCCCCGTCCACGTCGATCCTCATGCCGGCGTCCCGGAGCCTGGCGATGAGCACATCCAGGTGGAGGGGGTTGCAGCCCAGGATCCGGACATCCCCGCCGGTCATCCCGGCGGCGATGAGAAAGGTTCCGGCCTCGATCCGGTCCGGGATCACCGCCGCCTCCACGGGATGGAGCGATTTCACCCCATCGATCACGATCACATCGGTTCCCGCCCCGCGGATCCTCGCCCCCATGCCGATCAGCACCTCGGCCAGATTGACGATCTCCGGCTCGTGCGCCGCGTTTTTCAGGATTGTCGTCCCCTCCGCGAGCGTCGCGGCCATCATAATGTTTTCCGTGCCTGTGACGGTGGAGATATCGAAATAGAGGGTCGCGCCCCGGAGACGCGACGCCTTCGCCTCGACATACCCGTCCTTCAGCGTCACCTCCGCCCCGAGATCCCGGAGCGCCTGGATGTGGAGGTTGACCGGCCTCGCCCCGATGGCGCAGCCTCCCGGCAGGGAAACCCGCGCCTCCCCCATCCGCGCCACGAGGGGACCGAGGACCAGAATCGAGGCCCGCATCGTCCGGACCAGGTCGTAGGAGGCCTCGCAACGGGTGATCCCGCCGGCGTTGATCCGAACCGTCTCCTCCCCCTCGATCTTCACACCGAGGCTTCCCAGCAGCTTTCGGATCGTCTTGATGTCCAGGAGGTCCGGAATGTTGTGAAAGGTGTTCCATCCATCGACGAGAAGCGACGAAACCAGGACCGGCAGCGCGCCATTCTTGGCGCCGCTGATCCGGACATCCCCCTGAAGCCTCCGCCCTCCGACGATCACGATCTTGTCCATCGTTCATCCCTCTGCAGGAAATTCCAGAACATCGTCCATCCCCTTCCGGATTCAGATCCTCCGCGCCGACGCGACACGGTCGATCCCGCCGTAGTCCTTACGGCAATCGATATCCCCGTAGCCGCCCTCCTCCCGGAAGAGGGCCGCAACCCGATCCCTTTGCCCCTCGCCGATCTCCAGGAAGATCCGGCCTCCCGCCTTCAGGCGATGCGCCCCTTCCCGAATGATTTTCCGGTGAAAGGCCACACCGTCCGGACTGGCGATGAGCGCCCCCGGGGGTTCGAAATTCCGGATCCCCACCGGCAGGAGGTCGTATACACCCTCCGGAATATAAGGCGGGTTGGAACAGATGATATCCAAATCCCCGGAAACCGCCGCAAAGAGATCCCCTTGAAAAAATTCCATGCGACCGGCCACGCCTTGGGACAGGGCGTTCCGGCGGGCGACTGCGAGCGCCCCCGGTGAGATGTCCGTTGCGACCACCCGGGCCGCGGGCAGTTCCCGGGCCAGGACGACGCCGATCGCGCCGCTTCCCGTCCCGATATCGAGAACCCGCAGACCCTCCCCGGGGGGACGGTAAAACCGCAGGACCTCCTCGATGAGGCATTCCGTCTCCGGTCTCGGGATCAGGACCTCGCGGTTGACCTCGAAGCGGAGGGACCAGAACTCCTTGTCCCCGAGGATATAGGCGACCGGTTCGCCAAGGCTTCGTCGTTCGACCCAACGCGCAAACCCGGCGGCTTCCTCTTCCGAGAGTTCCCTTTCCGGCTGCATGCAGAGCTGCACACGGTCCATCCTCAGGAAGCGCATCAGGAGAACCTCGGCGTCGAGCCGGGGGGAGGGGCTGCCGCCCGCGGTGAGGTCGCGGGTCGTCCGGTGGAGGATGGTCCGGATATCCGTCATCTTAAACAACCTCCCTCGCCGACTCCGAAAGTGCCCGAAACCCGGCTCCGGGGGAGAATATCAATGCCCCGATTGCTGGAGCGCATCCGCCTGGAAATGGGTCGTCAGGGCGTCGATCATGAACCGGATGTCGCCGTTTAGAAAATTCTCCAGACTGTAGGAGGTCATCCCGATCCGGTGGTCCGTCACCCTCCCCTGGGGAAAATTGTAGGTCCGGATCCGTTCGCTCCGGTCACCGCTTCCCACCTGGTTCTTTCTCGTCTCGGAGATCGCGTCGTTGTGTTTCTTCATCGCCGCATCCAGGAGGCGCGCCCGGAGGACCTTCATCGCCTTGTGCTTGTTCTTGAGCTGGGATTTTTCATCCTGGCAGGTGACGATCAGGCCGGTCGGCAGGTGGACGATCCGGACGGCCGAATCGGTCGTGTTGACGCTCTGTCCGCCATGGCCGCTCGAATGGAAGACATCAATCCGGAGGTCATTGGGATCGATCTGGAGATCCACCTCGTCCGCCTCCGGGAGGATCGCCACCGTCACCGCCGAGGTATGGATCCGCCCCTGGGCCTCCGTGATCGGCACCCGCTGGACCCGGTGGACGCCGCTTTCGTATTTCAGCCGGCTGTAGGCGCCCTTTCCCGCAATTAGCGCGATGATCTCCTTGAACCCTCCCATCCCGCCGGCGGCGGTGCTGCTCATCACCTCGATCTTCCAGCCGGAGGTCTCCGCAAAGCGGGCGTACATTCGGAAAAGGTCTTCCGCGAAGAGCCCCGCCTCATCCCCCCCCGTGCCGGCCCGGATCTCGAGGAAGACGTTCTTCTCATCGTTGGGGTCCCGGGGCAGCAGAAGGAGCCTCAATCTGTCCGCCAGGGATTCCAGGGACTCCTGCAACTGGGGCAGCTCCTCCCGGACCAGTTCCTTCAGCTCTTCATCGCTCTCCCGGAGGAGCGCCTGATCCTCATCGATACGGAGTCTGGTCTTCTCGTATTCGCGGAAGGTCTCCACCAGGCAATTGAGATCGGAATGCTCCTTGGCATACTTCTGATAGACCCCTTGCTTGCCGACGACGGCCGGGTCGCTGAGGAGCTGCTCCAGATCCCGGTAACGGGATTCGATATCCTTCAGTCTTGAAAACATCTAAACCTGCTTCATACATCAGCCGGGAAGATCATCGCCGGATGAAAAACGTCCGGTCCATCCGGACACAATCGGCCGTCATCACCGGTTCTGATTCCAGTCTGCAACCATGGGAAACTTTCCGGAAACACGGCGCCGGCAGCCCCGGCGCCATCCCGAAACTTCAGAGACAGGGAAACCCGCGCCCGGCACCGCCGCGGCAGGAACCCCCGTTTGGAAAAATCGACAGGCGTTTCAGAGAACTTCTACGCCTTTTTTTCCAGGCCGGCGTACCTCTTGTTGAACCGCTCCACACGTCCTGCGGTGTCTATGATCTTCTGCTTCCCCGTCATGAAGGGGTGACACTGGGAACAGATCTCCGTCTTGATCTCCTTTTTGGTGGACCTCGTCTTGATCACATTCCCGCAGACGCAGGTAATGGTGGCTTCCTTGTATTCCGGATGAATTCCTTCCTTCATAGTGAACCTTTCTTTTTCTTAAAATCAGTCGCGGACCATCTCGCCGATCGCTGCTTCCCGTCGGCGCAGTGGGTGGATTATAACCACTTATACTTCAAATTCAAGCAATATTTATTCCCGGCGCCGGCGAAACGGATCTACGAGTTCATGGAGTCCAGGAAAAGCTGATTGGTCTCCGTCTTCCGGACCTTGTCCATGATGAACTCCATCGCGTCGACGGGGTTCATCTCCTGGAGGAGCCTCCTCAGGATCCAGATCCGGTTGAGATTGGCCTTCGGGATCAGAAGCTCTTCCTTCCGCGTCCCGGAACGGATCAGATCGAAGGCCGGGAAGACCCGCCGGTCGGCGATGCGCCGGTCAAGGTGGAGCTCCATATTGCCGGTCCCCTTGAACTCCTCGAAGATGACTTCATCCATGCGGCTTCCCGTGTCGATCAGCGCGGTGGAGATGATCGTCAGGCTGCCGCCGTTCTCGATGTTCCGGGCGGCCCCAAAGAACCGCTTCGGCTTGTGGAGGGCGTTGGAATCGACACCGCCGGAAAGGACCTTGCCGGAGGGCGGCACGACCGTGTTGTAGGCGCGGGCCAGGCGGGTGATGCTGTCCAAGAGGATAACGACATCCTTTTTGTGCTCCACCAGGCGCTTGGCCTTCTCGATCACCATCTCGGCCACCTGGACGTGGCGCGTCGCCGGTTCGTCGAAGGTGGAAGATATGACCTCGCCGGCCACGCTCCGCTGCATGTCCGTCACCTCTTCCGGCCGTTCGTCGATCAGGAGGACCATCAGGATGACCTCCTTGTGGTTGGCCGTAATGCTGTGGGCGATGTCCTGCAGAAGGACGGTCTTCCCGGCGCGCGGCGGGGAGACGATCAGACCGCGCTGTCCCTTGCCGATGGGGGTGAAGAGGTCCATGATGCGCGTGGAGAGGTTCTCCGGATTAAATTCCAGGTTCAGTTTTTCCTCCGGGTAGAGGGGGGTCAGGTTGTCGAAAAGGATCTTGTCGCGCGCCGCCTCCGGGCTTTCGAAGTTGACCTCGTCCACCTTCAGGAGGGCAAAGTACTTCTCCCCTTCCTTGGGGGGACGGACCTCGCCGGAAACCGTGTCCCCCGTCCTCAGACTGAAACGTCGGATCTGCGACGGGGAAATGTAGATGTCGTCCGGACTGGGGAGGTAGTTGTAATCCACCGCACGGAGGAATCCGAAGCCATCCGGCAGGATCTCCAGGACGCCGGAGCCGGAGATGACGCCGTTTTTCTCGGCCTGGGTCTGCAGGATGGCAAAAATCAGGTCCTGTCTTCGCATGCCGCTGGCACCCGGAACTTCCAGCTCGTTGGCCAGCTTTGCCAATTCACTGATCGGCTGTCTCTTGATATCTTCGATGTGCATTTTCGTTTCCTATAGATACGTTGATTCGTGTCCGCGGATGCATGGCATCCGCCACGTATGAAAAACCGCTATTGTCTTCAGCTCGTTTAATCCATCAAAATGACTTCAGATTTTTACGATATAACGACATATAAAAGAAGTGCACGGATTTTTTCGGGTCGCTAATTGATCTCTGGAATCAATCCAAAAGGAAGGACTTAGCATACGCCTTTCTGAATTTTGATTTCCCTCTATACCAAACAGTCCCCTGCTGTCAAGCATTTTTTCGGTCATCCCCCGCGCGCAGCATGAGGAGGTTGATCTGTCTGCCCGAGCGGCCCCCTCCGGCGCGGTGCGAAAAGAAGAGATCCTGACGGCAGGCGGTACAGAGGCCGGCGGAAAAAATATTTTCGGACGGCACCCCCGCCTCCCGGATCTGGAGGCGGTTGGCGAGGGCAAGATCGAGCATCCAGCGATCCTTCTCCCGGCAAGGGCGAAAAAAAAGGCCGGTGCCGGGCATGGCGGAAAAGGCCGCAAAGACCGGGGCGTCGACCTGATAGCAGCAGGGGCCGATCGCCGGTCCGATGACGGCGAGGAGATCCTCCCGGCGTGAGGAAAATCGCCCCGCAAGGGTCTCCACCATCGCCGCCGCAATGCCGAGGGCGGTTCCCCGCCAGCCCGCATGGGCCGCCCCGATGATCCGGCGGACCCGGTCCACAAAGAAAATGGGAACGCAATCCGCCGTCCGGATCCCGAGGGCCACCCCCGGCCTGTCGCTGATCAGGCCGTCGCATTCGGGAAGCCCTCCCGGAAGGGGTCCGTCGCCGTCGAGGACACGGATCCGGTCGCCGTGGACCTGCCTCATCAGGATCAGCCGTCCGTCCGGAATTCCAAAAGCCTCTTCGACAAGGGTCTGGTTCCGGCGGACATCCTCCACCCGGTCACCCGCGAGAAACCCCAGGTTGAGGCTGGAATACGGCCCCGTGCTCACGCCGCCGCGCCGAGTGCAGAAGGCGTGGGTCACGAAACCCGGCGCAGAGAGCCCCTCGGTTTCGAGATATTCGATGGCGCCTTTTCGGGCGAAACGGAACATGGGTTAACCTTTTCCCCTCTCCCGGAGGAACGCGCAGAGGCCGGCCATATCCTCCGGCAGCGGCGAGGCAAACCGCATCGTCTCTCCCGTCACGGGATGGGTAAAGGCGAGATGCCAGGCGTGCAGGGCCTGCCGGTCGAGCGCCTTCATCCGGGCGCGGGCCGCCGGATCGCCGACGGTCCGGATTCTCCCGGCGCCGCCGTAGACCTGGTCCCCCACGACGGGGTGGCCGAGTTCCGTCAGATGGACACGGATCTGGTGGGTCCGGCCCGTTTCGATATTCACCTCCAGCAGGGCCGCAACCCTGTAGCGTTCGCGGACGCGCCAGACGGTCACGGCCGACCGCCCCCGGCGACTCTGCGTGGACATTCTCTTGCGGTCCGTCGGGTGCCGCCCCACGGCGGCCTCGATCCGTCCGCCGTCCGTCTTCGGATCCCCGTAAACGAGGGCCAGGTAGGTCTTCCTCACCTCATGACGCTTGAACTGCCCGGCCAGCCCCCAGTGGGCCTCGTCGGATTTAGCCGCCACCATGAGCCCGGAGGTCCCCTTGTCGAGACGGTGTACGATCCCGGGACGGAGCACGCCGCCGATTCCCGAGAGATCACGGCAGTGGTGCAGGAGGGCGTTGACGAGGGTCCCGCTCGAATGGCCGGCGGCCGGATGGACGACTATCCCCGCCGGCTTGTCGATCACCAGGAGCGATGCGTCCTCGTAGAGAATCTTGAGGGGGATCGCCTCGGGAAGGACCCCGGAGGGCCTCGCCGCCGGGAGATCGATGGCCACAACATCCCCCGTCTTCAGCTTCCGGCCGGCCCGGCCCGGTCGGCCGTTCACCTGGACTTGACCCTCATCGACGGCCCTCCCGATCTGGGTGCGGGAAAGGCCGATTTCCCGAGCGGTCAGAAAGAGGTCCAGTCGGAGGCCGCTCTGCTCCGATGCGACCGTGAAGCGGACCCGCCTCCCGACCGACTTGCCGTTGTCCATCCAATGGCCGGCAGGCGCATTCGGCTGATCCTGCGTTTCATCCCCCACCATCATCCCTCTCCAGTTTTTCCTTCGGCCAAGGCGGCGGCCGACGCCTCCCTCTCCCTCATATCGATATCCCGGCAATACGTTGTCTCTCCCGTGCAGGCGGGAATCCAGCCTTCGGCTATCGAAACGCTCAAGCTTGATGGACCCGAAAAAGTCGTCATTTGTCTCTTTTGTCATTCCGGGCGTGACCCGGAATCCAGTATTTTTAACTCGCTCTGGATACCGGCTTTCGCCGGTATGACCGTTTGGGGGACTTTTTTTTCGAAGCCGTCAAGCTTTACGTTCCGACAGAATGGCCTTCAGGGCGTCTCGGATCTCGGCGAACTCCTCCGGATCCAGCGTTCGGACGTCCAGCAGGACCTGATCGTCGGCCACCCGAACGATGATCGGCAGCTCCCGCCACCGGAGGCGTTCCTCGAGGGCGGCCGCGGAGAGATCCTCACCCCGGAGGCCGACGAGGACCGTCGGGATCTCCCGGGTGGGGAGCGACCCGCCGCCGGCCATCGAAACGCCGGTTACGAGTTTGACATCAAACCCTTCCGGCAGGGTGCGCCGGAGCATCGATACCAGCCGCGTCGCCCGCTTCTTCACGTCGGCGACGGGTTCCGTCAGGGCGCGGAGGACCCGGATGTCGGCAAGAACCGCCGCCGGCCGGAGGTATTTCACCATCGTCGCCTCCAGGGCCGCCAGCGTCATCTTGTCGATCCGGAGCGCACGGTTCAGCGGGTTCCGTCGAATCCGCTCCAGAAATTCCCGTTTCCCAAGGATGATCCCCGCCTGGGGTCCGCCGAGGAGCTTGTCGCCGCTGAAGGTGACCACATCCGCCCCCGCGGCGAGACAGTCGCGGACGGTGGGTTCCCGCTCCAGGCCGTAACGGTCCAGTTCGATCAGGCAGCCGCTCCCCAGATCGTCGACGACGGGGATATGCTGTTTCTTCCCGAGGGCGACAAGGGAGCCCAGATCCGCCTCTTCGGTGAAACCCATGATCCGGAAGTTGCTCGTGTGGACCTTGAGGATGATCCCCGTCTCCGGAGAAATCGCCCGTTCGTAGTCGGAAAGCCGCGTCCGGTTCGTCGTTCCCACCTCTTTCAGGCGCGCGCCGCTTTTCTCCATCACGTCGGGGATGCGGAACTCCCCGCCGATCTCGATCAGCTCGCCCCGGGAGACGATCGCCTCCTTCCCCTCGGATAGCGCATTGAGGACCAGCAGGACCGCGGCGGCGTTGTTGTTGACGACGAGGGCGTCCTCCGCCCCGGTCAACGCGCAGAGGAGCCCCCGGACGTGGTCATAGCGAAGCCCCCGCTCCCCCTTCTCCAGGTCGTATTCGAGGTTGGAATAGCCCCGGGCGACCTCTACGACCCGCTCGATCGCCTCCCGGCAGAGGGGCGCCCGGCCGAGGTTCGTGTGGAGGATGACCCCCGTCGCATTGATCACCCGGCGGAGTCGGTAGGAACGATAGCCCTCGACGATCTCCGCGGCCCGGTCGACCGCCTGCTCCGGCGTCGGCAGGCGGAGCGTTTCCCCCTTCTCCCGGAGGATTCGCGCCCGAAGCTCCTCCACGACCGACCGGCACGCCTCCTTCACGATCTCCCGCGGAAACCCGGCAAGTCCTGCCCTCTTTTCGATCCGGAGCATCATCTCGTCGATCTTCGGCAGATTCTTCAGCAGTCCTTTTCTGTGATCGTCCATTGCGCATCCTTATTTATTCCGTTTCATCCTTGGGGAAAACACGTTTCTTCTCTCCGTCCGCTCAATACAAGGGGCAGCAGGTCATCATCAATCAGGTTCATCCGGTTGATGCGTACTTTCGTGAAAAAGGATGAGATCAAAGCCCGATACCCAGCAACCTCACTTTTGCCTACGAGTCAACGATTTTCAGTTCATCATTGCAGTGAGGATTACCGTTTGAAATCAGGTTCCTTCAATTTGATAACCCTTCTCCCGGAATACTCTCAGGCATGTATCCACCGCATGGCTATCGTAAAGAAGCCCTCTGTTCTTCTCAATTTCCGCCAGGGCGGTGTCAATCCCCAGGGCCGGGCGATAGGGCCGGTGGGAGGCCATGGCCTCCACCACATCGGCCACGGCAAGGATGCGGGCCTCGATGAGAATTTCCTCTCCTTTGAGCCCCCGGGGATAGCCGGAGCCGTCCATCCGCTCATGGTGCTGAAGGACAATCTCCGCCAGCGGCCAGGGGGATTCCACGTCTTTTAAAATATCATAGCCTAACCGGACATGTTCTCGGATCAGGGAAAGCTCGATGGCAGACAGCTTCGTGGGTTTGCTCAAAACCTCCGTGGGCAGGGTGATCTTGCCGATATCGTGGATGACCCCGGCCATGCGGAGACCTTCGACCTTCTCCGGCGGCAGGCCCATCTCCGTGGCCATCGTCCGGGCCAGCTTCGTCATCCGGCGTTGATGTCCAGCAGTGTAAGGATCTTTCATCTCCACGGCCATCACCAGCACCTGAATGGTCGTCTCCACCGCCCGCCGCAATTGTTCCAGCGATTCCCGAAGTTGTTCTTCCGCCCGCTTGCGCTCGGTGATGTCCCTGGCGATCGCCTGGATCGCTACAGGTGTTCCGTTGGACATGACGGTGGATCCTCGTGTTTCCACGTACACGTCGCTGCCGTTTTTATGCCGCAACCTGAACTCCATTATGCTCTTGTGAATACCGGTTTCCCGAATCTCCTGTAGTGTTTTGACTGCAAGCAGCAACTGATCATCGCTCAAGAGCGAGGCAAAATTGAGGGAATGGATCTCTTCTCTCGTATAGCCAAGCCGATTCAAGGCGGCGGCGTTGGCATCGATGAAGCGACCTTCGAAATCAGTGATGTAAACAAGGTCGAGCGAATGGTCGAAAAGAGCCCTGTACCGCTCCTCGCTCTCCCGAAGTCCTTCCTCCGCCTGCTTGCGCTCGGTGATGTCCCTATTTACGCCGCGGTAACCTTTGAGATTCCCCTCTTTGTCCAGTATGGGCACACCATTGGTGAGGAGACAGATTCTTTTGCCATTTTTCCCGATATTCCAATTTTCGAGATCCTTTATGGTCGCCTTGTTTGCCACGATTTCAGAGAATATCGCTGCTACTCTCTTTGCTTCATCCGGTGGCATAAAATCGAACGGTGTCTTCCCGATGATGTCTCCAAGGGATTCCCCAAAAATGTCAAAGCCCTTCTGCGAGCTGTAGATATAGAAGCCATTTTCGTCCACCTCCCACACCCAATCGACTATGCTGAAAATGATATCTCTTAGCCGCTCCTCACTCTCCCGCAGCGCCGTCTCCGTCTGCTTGCGGTCGGTGATGTCTGCTCGTAACTCCTCATTAACCCGTATCAACTCTTCCGTACGATCCGCTACACGCTGTTCCAGTTCATCGTGTGCCCGTTGTAGCGTCTCCTCCGCGCGCTTGCGCTCGGTGATATCGCGAACAATGCCCCGGAAGCCGGTCGGTTGCCCAAAGGAATCCCTCATCAGTACAACTGATGTTTCCATATATATAATGCTCCCGTCCTTCTTTATTTGTTCGTAATCCACTTTTGACGAAATGCCAGTCCGATAGACCTCATTGAAATAGCGAAAAATCTTCTTGGAGGTTTCTTTGTCCATATATAGGCGGTAGTTCATGCCCATCATTTCTTCTTTGGTATAGCCGAAGATTTTAGACATGAAAGAATTAAAGAAAGTATAATTACCGGCCAAATCCACTTCATAATAGCCTTCTTGGATGTTTTCAAGGATGGTCCAGCCGTTTTCCTCACTCTCCTTTAAAGCCTGCTCCACCTTTCTGCGCTCTGATTCCGATCGCGCCTGATTTGTCTTGGATTGATCTTTCATCTCGTTGTCCCCTTTGTGATGAGAGGTTACGACTCGGAACAAACCCTGTCTTTTCCGTTCTTTTTCGCCTGGTACATGAGCTGATCAACCCGGTGCACGAAGGCCTTCATCTCTTCCTGCGGCTTGTATTGCGCAAGCCCGATGCTCACCGTCACCTGGACGTCTTGACCCGGCGCCGGTAAGAAATTCTCCTTCTTGAACTCCGTCCGGATTCTTTCCGCTGTAACAGCGCCGTCCGCGCTTGTTGTCATGGGCAGGAGGATGGTGAATTCTTCGCCGCCATAACGATAGGCGGAATCTGTCTGGCGCAGCCATCTTTTGACCACTTGGCCAAGTCGCCATAAGACCTTGTCTCCCTCGACATGGCCGTAAGCGTCGTTGAATGCCTTGAAATTGTCGAGATCCAGCAGGAGGAGGGTCAAAGGCTGTTTATAGCGGTTCGAGCGGTCCAATTCGACTTTAAGCTGAAAGTAAAAATGCCGAAAATTGTAGAGCTGGGTGAGATCATCGACGATACTGAGTTCTCGGTATCTTTCTTCGCTTTCCCTCAATGCCTCCTCGGCACGCTTGCGCTCGGTGATGTCNNTTCATAGAAGGAACGGCTGGCGGAGACCACCCTGAGATCCTGATCCAGAACGATTAAGGGTCTGCGTACGGTGTTGATGATGCTCTCGGCGTATTCACGGGCTTCATCTTCGGATATTTTAGTTGCTTCCAGTTCTTTACGGGCTATTTCCAGCCCAGATTCTATCTCCCTGCGGTCGGTGATGTCACGAACGCTTAATCGATAGCCGCGTTTGTTTCCGGAAGCACCGTAAACGGATTGATAGGAAACTGCCCCCCATTTCAGCCTTCCGTCTTTACAGCGGATGCGAAACTCGAAGTTGCTCCAGCTTGTGCCTTGACCCGCCTTCGCAAACTCACAAGCAACTCTCTCACGATCGGCTTCATCGATGATTGGCAATGGAAAGTCAATCATAGCGCAACAATCCGCAACCGAGTACCCAGTTAAGTGCAAGACTCCCGGATTTACCCAGATCAGCTTGCCGTCCGGCCCTACCCAACTCTCCCAGTCATATGTATAATCAGCGATTAAACGGAAGCGCTCCTCGCTCTCCCGCAGTACCTCAGAGGCTCTCTTACGTTCTGATTCCGAGTGTTCCAGTTCCTTGATTTTCTGTTTTAAGGCGGATATCTCTATGATCGGTTCCGGATTTGTTCTGGGTGGTTCTTTCATCTGATGCCCCCTGTAATGTCAAACGGTATCAGTTGGGAAGAAAAAATGGTAGTATATGAGGCTTATCTATCTTGTTAAATGCTACCGGATACTTGTTGAGATGTCAATGAAATACAGGGCCATCAGATGCTGTTTCCTATCTGAAGGCATCAACTTTCCGTGGTTCTGCCTGATTGCGTAGTTCAGGAAGCAGTAAATGTTTACCTATCGGATGGATTTTTCCTTAATATTCGTCCTCCTGATCAGAGTTTCAAGGTATCTCGATTTCATTTGGCGGTTTGCCATCGCTTGTTTAACGGGAGGTAACTTAAGAATGACACCGAGAATTGCCGCCATGGCCCGGTGACTGAAAAGGGCCTGGTTATCGAAAATAAGATTCTGTAACTTTCCTTTGTCAATGGCCATTACAACAGCCAAATGAACAGAATTCAGTGGTGTTATGACCCGCTGAGAACGTGATTTGAATATAATGTGATTTCCTTGACAGGCCTGTATACATAAACCACAACCAAGGCATATTTCTTCATGTAATAAGGCTTTTTTCTTTTTAGGCATTCGAGGATCATTGGCTGAAACTATGCTCATGGCTTCCACGGGGCAAACGTTGACACACTCACCACAACCTGTGCAATCACCCACTTGAACCTCGGGCAGGAAATTAGTTGTATGAACAGGATGGAGAAGACCAAAACGCCTTGCTGCGATCAGAGCCTCACAGCAGCAACCGCAACAATTACAGATAAAATTGACTTTTTCACGTACATTTGAACCGAACTGAACCAGCTTTTGATCATAAGCGACATGGAGCAAATCCAGACACTCCTCCATGCTAACCGGACGAGCATGACCATGTTTGACCAAAGACTGTGCAGACACGTTAAAGGTCATGCAGATCTCCTTTGGTGCATTACAATCCCTGCCGAGATGCTGCATTTTGTGACGGCAATAGCAGATGCTTATCCCCCGGCATGAAGCCGTTTTAATGACCTCTGTGGCTCGCTCATAATCCAGAACACATAGGTGTGTTTCAGCGGGAAGAGCTGTTTCTTGAACGAATATCCGGCCTAAATGTGTTTCTCCATCCGTAAAAAGGGATTTTACAAAATCATCTTCCACATTGAGATACTGATAAAAAAGTTCGCTTAATGTTTTTTGGTCAATATCCCCCCGAAGTCGCATGAGAGAAAACTCAAAAAAACCGGCCATAGGTGGTGGAAGGACATAGGTTTGCTTTTCATCTTCCTCCATATCGAGAAGAATGGCCCGGGCTGCCAGATTATCTAAAATCTTCCCAGCTTCTGACGTCTTGATCTTCCAAAGACGGGCAGCTTTCTCCACCGTGAATGGTTTTATAGGAAGGAGCGATACCAGAGCAGCATCTTTTTCACTGAAAAGGATCTTCAGGATTTTATAAAGAGTATCTGATGGGGGTGCCCCCTGGGGGAATAGATTTATCCGATCTACCAGAGCTGTGTAACCTGATCGCACCAGGTGATGGGTCATGGTATCCTCGATTATGTAAGTGCCCTGGTTTAAGAAACCCAAGTAATGAAGCTACCACTGTCATTTGTTGCCATAAAATATATCATATCTTATTTGAGAGTTCTGTGATTTTTTAATTCTTACCGATTGAAATGTACCAAGGGCGGGCAACGCAAGAAAAACAACAGTTCAGGAAGATGTCAACGTAATATTATAATTCTTTGCTAACCTCCACATCGGTCGCTTTTATGGATTATGATACATTATTTCGAGAATAACGAAATACATATATCAGGAATTTCATTCCTGCATTACCAGTGGAAAGGTACAATAAGACAGACCTTTCTTATGTAGAAAGACGAGACAGTATAAAACGGTTCAGTGAAACTCCTTCCTCAGCGCAGTGGATAGCCAGCTCCCGGTGCTTTTCAGAGGGGATTCTCAAAGTGAGATGTCCTTTGAATTTCTTGAGCCCCAATGGCTCTGGCGCTGTTTCACCCTCTTCCTGCATCCACTTGACGGACTCCGCAACAACATATTCAATTTCCCTTAACGCTTCCTCAATCGTATCCCCGTGGGCAGCCAGGGAACGAAACTCCAGGCATCTGGCCACATGACAATGGTCATCCTCCGACCACTCGATCCGGTATGTATATTTCTCGATATCACTCTTCATTTTTCTTCGCCTCCATTTTCTCGATGGCTTTTTCCACGTCTTTTACCTGATAGAATTTCGCCATTTTATCTACTCTTTGCAGGTTTATCCTCGGATCACCTTTCCAGGGTGTCTTGAAAATGTAATGACTCCCGCGGATCCTTGGTTTACCGAAATATTTCTTACAAATCTTCAGCAGATCGGTAAATAAGACATTCCGGAGATTTTCCAGATGATCCTTGTCTTTCATGGTTTATATGATAGCGTATATGCTATCGCCTGTCAAGATGCGAAGGTTGTCTTGGCGACCGTCGTGAAGGCCTCCGATGTCAAAACCCTCCGGGATTTCGGCGACAAGCTCCGGGACCGGCTCCGTTCCGGTATCATTCTGCTCGGGAGCCGGGCGGACGGGAAGACCCATCCGTCTTCCTCCCATAAAGATTTTCCCGGCAACGGAAAATCATGGCGCCATCCGCCCCCGGCAGTAGTCGCGGAAGTTGTTGACCGCAGTAAAGAACTCCCGCATCAGGACCACCCACGCATAGCGGCCCCGCCTGGTTAGGACGATCTCCGGCGGCCGCCACGCCAGCGCCCCGGTCAGGGAAAAGGCGAGGAGGTCCGGCCAGAGGTAACGCCACAACGCGCCGCCGTACTTCTTCCTCAGCTCCGAAACGTTCAGGCGGGTTCCAAAGAGTTTCATCAGAAAATCATAGCGGATCCGGTCCCGGACGGAAAAGAGGCGGGAGGCCGCGAGCGGCAGTTCGCCCCTCTCGATCTGGGCGATGTAGGTCCGGATGTCGAAGGTGTTCGCATAGCAGACGCCGCCCAGGTAGCCGATGGAGCCGCTGCCGAGGCCGGCGTACTCATCGTAATCCACGATGTACTCGTCGATCATCGCCTTCTCCCGCGAGAAACACCATGCCGACGAAAAACGGTACTCGGGGACGAGGCGGCCGACAATCTGATGGTAAAACCGCGCCTCCTGCCGGCTGTCCAC
>PLLC01000029.1 GCA_003141195.1 Syntrophaceae bacterium | reverse complement strand
CTATTTCCTAAGATAAAGGTCTCCTAGCGTCAGTGAAGCGACAGGCTTTGCCCGGGGACGCTCCTGACGCGGGTCCAACGGGTAAAGTGAGGGGTGTGGAGTATGGCGAAAGAAATGCTGGTTTATATCGGAACATATACCGAACCGATTCGCTTCGGGACCGGGAAAATCCTTCAAGGAAAAGGTGAGGGGATATACGTCTATCGTATGAATCAAACGTCAGGCGCCATGGAACTGGTCGGTAAGACGACCGGCGTCACCAACCCGTCTTACCTGGCATTCGATTCCACTCAGCGTTTCCTCTATGCCGTCAACGAATTGAAGACATACGAAAACAAACCGACCGGAACCATCAGCGCGTTTGCAGTGGACCCGAAGACGGGAAAGCTTGAGTTCCTGAACAAAAGGGTGACGCATGGGACCGATCCATGCCATGTCCTCGTCGATAAAAAAAGAAAATACGTGTTTGTGGCCAATTTTATGAGCGGGAGCATATGCGTTCTGCCGGTGCTTGGTGATGGCAGTCTGGGAGAAGCCTCTGATTTCATCCAGCATCAAGGTTCAAGTATCGATCCCGCCCGTCAGAAGGGCCCTCATGCGCACTCGGTAACGCTTGACGAGGCCGGTCGGTTCGCGTTTGTCCCCGATCTCGGACTGGACAAACTGATGGTCTATAAGTTCGACCCGAAGCGGGGGATGCTGGAACCGAATGAAGCCCCCTGGGTCAAGATGAAGCCGGGGGCCGGTCCACGCCACGTGGCTTTCCACCCCAGTGGCAAATTTGCGTTTCTTATCAATGAGCTCGACTCTACACTGGCGAGCTTGTCGTATGACGGCAGGAAAGGAACGTTCAAAGAGCTGCAGATCGTTCCCACACTCCCGGAGGGTTACCGCGGAGAGAGCACCTGCGCCGATGTCCATGTCTCTCCGTCGGGAGCGTTTGTCTACGGTTCGAACCGGGGTCACGACAGTATCGTGATCTACAGGATCAATCAACATACCGGAAGACTCACTTGCGTAGACCATGAACCAACCCGGGGAAAAACTCCGCGCAGTTTCGGGGTTGATCCCAACGGAAGATTCCTGCTCGTTGCCAACCAGGATAGCGACACGATCGTGACGTTCCGCATCGAACCGAAAACCGGGAAACTCCTTCCGACGGGGCATGCAATGCAGGTGCCGACGCCCGTGTGTGTCAAGTTTATGGTTCATCCGGTTGATGCGAACTGAAGTCCCAAGAAGGCGGAACCATGAAGCTGGTCCTGGCGGCCATCCACATCAAACCATCTCCCCGGGCCGTGCCGCTGGGCCCCGCCATGCTCGCGGCGGTACTCCGGAGGGCTTTCGGGGAAGAGATCCAGACCCGCATCCTGAATCTTTTTTTGGATCAGCCGGCGGTCGAGTGCGCGGACCGAATCCTTGAATCGGATCCGGACCATGTCGGGTTTTCGATGTACGTCTGGAACCGCGGCCTGGCCCTGGAGATTGCCTCGGTCCTGAAACAACGGCGACCGGGCCTCGTCATCTTCGCAGGAGGGGCCGAAGCCACGGCAGATCAAGTGGGCGTCCTGGCCGATCCCTCGATGGATTTCGTCCTGGCGGGCGAAGGGGAGGATCTCATCGTCGAGACCTTGGGCCGCCTCCTCAAGGGCGCGACACCCCAAGAGATCGCCGCCTCCGCAAGACCGATCCCCGTGAAGGATCTCGCCACTCTGCCCTCCCCGTTCCTGGATGGCACGCTGAGGCTGGCCGACTACAGTGGCGCGCTCTGGGAATTGTCCCGGGGCTGCCCCTTCACCTGCGATTTCTGCTTCGAATCCCGCGGCACGGCGGGTATCCGCAGGGTTCCCATGGACCGGGTGGAAGCCGAATTGGATCTCTTCGCCGCCAGCGGAATCCGCGAGGTCTTCGTGCTGGACCCTACCTTCAACTACCACAAGGCCAACGCGAAGCAGATGCTGCGCCTCATCGCGGTGAAGGCCCCGGATATCCACTTTTTCTTCGAGATCCGCAGCGAATTCATCGACCGGGAAATGGCCGGGCTCTTTGCGGCCATCCGGTGTTCCCTGCAGATCGGCCTGCAGAGCGCCCACGACGAGGTGCTCCGAAACATCAGCCGCAGCTTCGATCCCGCAGATTTCGAGGCCAAGATCCTCCTCCTTCACAATGCTGACGTCACCTACGGCTTCGACCTCATCTACGGGTTGCCCGGCGACTCCCTGGAAGGCTTCCGCGCAAGCCTGGATTTCGCCATGAGCCTCGTTCCCAATCACATAGACGTCTTCCACCTTTCCGTCCTCCCGGGCACCCGCCTGGCCGAAACCGCACCTGCTCTGAATTTGAAACATGAGGCGTGCAACCCCTATCAGGTGATTGCCTCGCCGACCTTCAGCCGGGAGAACATTGCGCTGGCCGCGCGGATCGCTCACGGCTGCGATGTCCTCTACAACCACGGCAAGGCCGTGCCCTGGTTCGGCATCATCCTGGAAGCCCTGGAAATGTCGCCATCGGAGGTATTTGAGCGCTTCGCTACCTGGCTCGAATCCCACCCTTCCGAGGATCTCACCCAAACCCAACGGGATTTCATTGGGTCTCTCTTCGAGGAAAGGGGCGATTCCCTGATGGGAAGCATCGCCGCGGACATCATCAGCTACTTCGGCTATTCCGCGGAGCTGATGGATGCCCGGCCGATGGATTCGGACCGCCAGGATCCGCCTTCCCGCCGCGTGGCCTTCAACCATGACCCCGTAGACCTGCTGGCGCAGATGCGGGCCGGAACGATCAGCCTGGAGGAACTCGTCTTCAGCCTGCCGGGGAAGGCCTGTGATGCGGTGCTTTCTGTAAACGACGGAACGATCGGTATCCAGGTTCTGCACTTACCGTAGGCCGATGAGCAGACCAGCAGTTACGCATAACTTCCTGAAAGCAGTAAAACGTCGCCCTTGATGAAAATGCTTGACTTCAATCCATTATCATTGATGTTTATTCCTCGAAAATTGTGATATGGATAGCAAAATTATTTGGCATCCAACTTTGCAAGAACTGGGGGGCCAGTTTTATCTCTTATGAGGATTCCGATGATATACGGCTTCCGCATATGATGATATTACGGAGCAATTACGGATATTGAGAATAATATTACTATTAATATCAGCTTCCTTTTAGTTCTACTCCGACATATTATCTTG
>PLLC01000076.1 GCA_003141195.1 Syntrophaceae bacterium | reverse complement strand
CTGGATCAGGTGCTGCAGGAAAAGAACGTCGAGCTGGAGAGCGCCAGGTCCGCGGCGGAAAAAGCCAATCTGGCGAAATCGGATTTCCTCGCCCACATGAGCCACGAGATCCGGACGCCGATGAACGCCATCATCGGCATGGCGGACCTGCTGTGGGAGACCTCGTTGGCCTCGGAGCAGCGCGAGTACGTCCGCATCTTCAGGAAGGCGGGGAGCCAGCTCCTGGACCTGATCAACGACATCCTGGACCTTTCCAAGGTGGAGTCCGGCCATCTGGTGCTCGAGAGCATCGAATTTGATCTCGGCGAGGTCCTAGACAAGACGCTCGAGATGATGGCGATTCGCGCCCACGAGAAGGGGCTCGAGCTGGCGCTCCGCATCGCTCCGGAGATCCCCACCGCGCTGGTCGGCGATCCGGCCCGGCTGCAGCAGGTGCTCATCAATCTCATAGGCAACGCCATCAAGTTCACAGAGCAAGGCGAGGTGATCGTTCGGGTCGAGCGTGATCCCGAGGACGCCGCCGCTGGCGCACTGCGGTTTGCGGTCTGCGACACCGGGATCGGGGTTCCCGAGGAAACGCGCGAGCTGATCTTTGCCCCCTACTCCCAGGTGGACACCTCCACGACGCGCAAGTTCGGCGGGAGCGGCCTCGGACTGGCCATCTCGCGGAAAATAGTCGAGCTGATGCAGGGGCGGATCTGGGCGGAAAGCAGCATCGGAGCCGGAAGCACGTTCTACTTCACGGCTCGGTTCGCGGTCGGCAGCAAACCCCCGCTCAGGGTCCCCTCCGGGCTGATGGATCTCAAGGACGTGAAGACCCTGGTCATCGACGACAACACGACAAACCGGCTGATCCTCAGGGAGATGCTCTCGCAATGGGGCGCCGTGGTGACGGAAGCGGAAGGGGGCGAGCAGGGGCTCTCGGAGCTGCTGCGGGCACAGCAGGCCGCTGTCCCTTATGCCCTCGTGTTGCTGGACTGCCGCATGCCCGCAGTCGACGGGTTCCAGGTGGCCGAGCAGATTCATCAGCATCCTACCATGGCCGGGACGACCATCCTGATGCTCACTTCGGACAACCGCGCCGGGGATTTCGCCCGAAGTCGCGACCTAGGGGTGGCGGCGTACCTGGTGAAACCGGTGAAGCGCGCCGAGCTACTGGAGGCGATCCAGGAGGCCCGCGCCGGCGTGGCCGCTCTGGTGGAGCCCGCAGCGCCTGGAGGCGTGCTGGAAGACGCGCAAGGGCTGCGGATCCTTCTGGCCGGGGATTCCCCGGATAATGTGCTGCTGATCCAATCGTACCTGAAAGCCAGCGGGTGCAGCGTGGACCTGGCCTGCAACGGCGAGGTCGCCCCGCAGATGTTCATCTCCGGCACGTACGACGTCGTGCTCATGGATGTCCAGATGCCGGTCATGGACGGTTACTCCGCCACACGCAGGATCCGCCAGTGGGAAAGCGAGAACCGAGACAGGTCGGTCCCGATCCTGGCACTGACCGCTCACGCGCTGCCGGAGGAGGTCCGCAAGAGCCTCGATGCCGGCTGCACGGCCCACCTCACCAAACCCATCCGCAAAGCGACGCTCCTGCACGCCATCGAAGAGCACACCGTGGGACGCGTCCGCGTCCGGGTGGACTCGAGTCTCGCGGAGCTGGTTCCCGGCTTCCTGGAGAACCGGCGGAGGGACGTCGAGGCGATCGCGGCAGCGCTCGCACACGCGGATTACGAAAACGTTCGCATCCTGGGCCACAACATGAAGGGATCAGGCGCCGGCTACGGCTTGAACCGGATTACGGAGATCGGCGCATCCCTGGAGCAGGCGGCCGGGCGCCGTGAGCCCGAGGAGATTAGCGCGCGGGCCGCGGAGCTCGCCCGGTACCTCGACGGTCTCCACGTGGAGTACGAATAGCTGACACTGGAGGGAGTATGCGAGTACGATTCTGGGGCACCCGGGGGTCGATCGCCACGCCGGGCCCGGGCACCGTCCGTTTCGGCGGCAACACCGCGTGTGTGGGAGTGACGACGAGCGGGGGCGCCTGCTTCATATTTGACTGCGGGACGGGCGCCCGCCCGTTCGGCGCGGAGCTCATGGCGCACACACCCAAGCCCATCTCGGCAACGATCCTGCTCAGCCACACGCACTGGGATCATATCCAGGGCTTTCCCTTCTTCGCTCCGCTCTTCGTTCCCGGGAACCAGATCACAGTCTGCGGTCCGGAAGGGAGCGGACATTCTCTGCGCGAAGTTCTCTCCGGCCAGATGGACTTCACTTACTTCCCCGTCGAGATCGGCCAGCTTCCAGCAACCATCACCTTTCGAGAGCTCGGAGAAGGCACGCACGAGATCGGCGGCGCGCGGATCGTAGCGCAGTACCTCCATCACCCGGCCATGACGCTGGGCTACCGCATCGAGGCCGACGGCGCGGCTGTTGTGTACCTGTGCGACCACGAGCCATTCTCCGAAACGCTCTGGCACGGCAACCCTGCGCCCAGCCACGCCGAGTCCATCGTGCACGAGGGGGACCGGCGCCACGCGCGATTCATGGCCGGCACGCCTCTGGCTCCGCACTCGGGTCGAGACGCCCTGTGCGGCAGCCACATCCTGGTCGTGGACGACGACCCGGACATACGTACCCTCGTGAACAAGGCTCTGAGCCAGGACGGCCACATCGTGATCGAAGCTTCCGGCGGCCAGGAGGCACTCGCGTTGATCGACGCGCAGGCACCCGATCTTCTTGTGCTGGACCTGCTCATGCCGAAGCAAGGCGGCTTGGAGGTGCTCAAGGTGCTTCGTTCCAGGCCAGCGACTGCGGCGCTGCCAGTCCTCGTGTTGACGGCACTGGATGACGAGGTCAATACTAGTGCCGGCTTCGATCTCGGAGCAACCGACTACCTGACCAAGCCCTTCTCGATCCCACAGCTCGCGGCGCGCGTGCGTGTCTGTCTCTCGCGCCGCGGATGAGGAATTTTCTGATTCCACCGGATTTTGTGGTTGGTGGGATGCAGGTCTAACAACAAGCCAGTAGGATGGTTCAACTGATTCCCTCATACTGTGGTCAGAACGGCGGCCGCATAGAGCCCTGTCCGCACATCATGAAAAAAGAGCCCCATGCGATAGACCAGCAGGATAAACCCCCAGGCGCAGAGGGCCACGAAGAGGCGGGACGAGAATTCATTCTCTCCGAAAATCCAGAAAAAGAGGCCGCCGTCGCCCAGTAACTAAGGTAAAAGGCTGTTAGCACACTTCAGGCTTCAGTCTAAACATCTGGGTATTACGATTCCGACAGATAACCTCCTTACCCCACCCCTGTACTTCCCCTCCCTGAAGGGGAGGGAAAATACCTGGTTCCTTCCCCTTCAAGGAGGAGGCAGGAGGAGGATGGGATTATGTGACGGAGTAGAAGTAGTTACCGTCATTCTTGACATGAGGGTCAATATGTGCGAATTCAAACAAGCGTAAGGTCACATCCTGTTCCATCCATCCTGTACGGAGGAGGTCCAAAACGATGTCCGTAATCGAGTGGGAAAAAGTGGAAACGGTCGGCGTCATCACGATGAACAACGGCGAAAACAGGCACAACCCCGATTTTGTACGCGCCCTTCTGATGGCGTTCGACGAAGTCAAAGGGGATCCGGGGATTTCTTCGGTGATTATCGCTTCCAGTGATCCGAAGAACTGGTCGCAGGGGATCGATCTCCAGTGGATCACAGGCGCCATGGCGAAGAATGATCTGCAGGGGATCCGGGACTTCATGTACGGTCTGAACCGGATCTTCAAGAGCATCCTCCTCTATCCGATGCCGGTCATCGCCGCCATCAACGGACACACCTTCGGCGACGGGAGCATCATGGCCTGCGCCTGTGATTTTCGTTTCATGAAGGCCGACCGCGGCTTCTTCTGTTTTCCGGAAATCGACATTAACATTCCCTTTCTCCCCGGAATGCAGGCGATCATCCGGAAGGCGATCCCCTACTATAAACTCGAAGAGCTCGTCTTCAGCGGGAAAAGAACCGGCGCCGCGGAACTGGAAGCCCACCACGTTATCGTAAAGGCGTGCGAGAATGAAGAAGCACTGATGCGAGAGGCCTTGGCCTTTGCGAAGACCTTTACCAAGAAACGGCCCATCTTTGGCGAGATAAAAAAGAGAATGCACGGATCCATCATTGAGATCATGGAAAAGGAGGATCCCGTCTTTATCGAGCCCTTCCAGTTGATGATGTAGGGATGGGCGGAAACAGGTTTGGGGACATGCATCGCTTGATCAACCGTTATATTCTGAGGGAAATCGCCGTTCCGTTCTGCATGATCCTCTTTGTGCTCACCTTTGTTCTGCTCATGGGGAAGATCCTGCAGGTCATGGACCTGATGATCAACAAGGGGGTCGCGTTTGCAGACATCGCCCGGTTGATGCTTTTTCTCATGCCCTCCTTCCTCGTGTTCACCATTCCCATCTCGCTTCTGATCGCGATCCTGATCGGTCTGGGAAGACTTTCAGGGGACAATGAATGGACCATCCTGAAGATGTCCGGCGTCAGCCTCTATCAGTTATCGCTTCCGGTAGCCTGCGCCGCCCTGGCCGCCTTTCTCATGACCCTGGCAACGACCCTTTTCCTTGTTCCTTACGGGAATCTTGCATCCAAGGCCCTCCTCTTTGATATGGGGAAGCAGAAGGCCAGCATCGGCATCCGGGAAAAGGTGTTTATTGATGACTTTCAGGGGATTCTCCTCTACGCGGAAAGGATTCCGGTGCATGGAAATTTCCTGGAAGGGGTCCTCATCTCGGACAGCCGGATCAGCCGTGAACCAAGCACCATCATCGCCCGCCGGGCTTATCTCATTTCGAATCCCGATACGATGGTCATCACGCTGAGACTGGAGGACGGCAGCCTGCACACGGTCGATGCCGGCCTGAACCATTACCGGAAGATGGATTTCCGCTTCTACGATGTCCGGCTGGACTTTGCGTCGACCCTCTCCGGGGAAAAGAAGATCGCGACAAAGTCCAGTACGGAAATGAACCTGTCGGAACTGACGGCCAAACTGAGAAACAGCGGACTCAAAGAGGAGGCGTTGCGCGAACTGGCCATCGAGCTGAACAAGAAGATGACCGTCCCCGTCTCCTGTCTTGTCTTCGCCCTCATCGGCATGCCTCTGGGGATCCGGGCCCATCGCTCCGTCCGATCACGGGGTTTCACCATTGGCCTCTTCCTGGTTCTCGTCTACTACCTGCTGCGCCTCAGCGGCGAGGCGCTGGTCGAAACGGGAAGACTCTCCCCGGTCATCGGAACCTGGACGCCGAACTGGATTTTCGCCGCCGCTGGAATCCTTCTTTTTTCTCTGTCCGCAAGGGAAATATCCTTCCGGCAGTTGTTTCGCGGCACTTCCGCCGACCCTACGCCTGGCGCCACCACAGCGGACGGCGCTTCGCAGAAGGGCATGAAATCATCATGAAGATCGTGGATCGTTATCTGATCAATGAATATCTGGGAAATCTGCTACTCATCACCCTATCCTTAATCTCCCTTTTTCTGATCATCGATTTCTTCGAAAAATTCAGGATGTTTCTCAGCAATCATGCAACATTCGGGCAGATGGGATCCTACTTTTTCTTCCGGTTGCCGATGATCATCTCGCAGATTCTGCCCGCAGCCATCCTCCTCGCCTCGCTTATGACCTGCGGATATCTGTCCCGGCACAGCGAAATCACGGCCATGAAGGCGAACGGTATCAGCCTTTACCGGATTGCCATCCCCATCCTGACCATCGCCGCCCTGACCTCCCTGCTGATCTTCTTCCTGAGCGAATGGGTCACCCCCCATACCAACGACAGGGCCAAGAACATCAGCCTGATCGAGGTGCAGAAACAGCGGTCCTTGGGAAGTTTCAAGCAGGATCAGATCTGGTACCGAGGACAGAAGGGCATTTACAATTTCCGGCTGTTTGACGCGCAGACCAGTACGCTCCAGGGGATCACCATTCATTACCTCGACCGCGAGATGAAGCTGGTCATGCGCCTGGATGCCGAAAGAGGAGAGTGGAAGGAGGGCCGCTGGCTTTTCCACAACGTCCTCATCACCCGTTTTGATGATGGCGAATTCCCAGTTCTTTCAAGAATGAAACAGCAGGTGGTTGATCTTCCGGAAAGGCCCTCCGATTTTCAGGAGGTCCAGAAGGATGTGGAGGTGATGGGTTATTTCGAACTGAAACGGTATATCCGGAAACTTCAGTCGGAAGGCTATGACGCGACACGGTACGTCGTCGATCTCCACGGCAAGATCGCATTTTCCCTGGTGAGCATCATCCTGGCCGTGATCGGCTTCTCCTTTTCCCTCCGATCCGAACGGAGCGGCGGCATCGCCCAGGGAATCGGGGCCGGACTGGTCATCGGATTTTCCTACTGGCTCGTTTACGCCTTCGGGATGTCCCTGGGACGGTCCGGAACCCTCCCCCCGTTCATAGCCGCCTGGTTTGCCAACATCCTTTTCGGCGCCGCCTCCGTCTTTCTCGTTTGGCGCGTGAAAACCTGACGCCGACCGGTCATGATGGATGTGTCACCGCAAGGAATCCGCCGATAACCGATGCTCCATCCCCCCTTTTTTCAATAGCGGTAATAGTCCGGTTTGAAGGGTCCGCCAACGGGTATTCCGAGATATTCCGCCTGTTTTTTCGTCAGCTTCGACAGCTTCGCCCCCAGACGCTTCAAGTGAAGACGGGCCACCTCCTCATCCAGTTTCTTGGGCAGGGTGTAAACGCCCGGTTTCAGCCTCCCGGCGGCCAGTTCCAACTGCGCGAGACACTGGTTGGTAAAGCTGTTGCTCATCACAAAGCCGGCGTGACCGGTCGCGCAGCCGAGATTCACCAGGCGTCCCTCGGCCAGAATGATGATGCTTCTGCCGGATTTCAGCGTCCATTTATCCACCTGCGGCTTGACCGACATACGCTTGCACCCGGGCGTATTTTCCAGGTAATGCATATCGATCTCACTGTCAAAATGACCGATGTTGCAGACGATCGCCTCATTTTTCATTTTTTCCATCTGCCGTCCGGTGATGACGTCGCAGCAGCCGGTCGCAGTGATGAAGATATCCCCCTTGGAAAGGACATCATCGATGGTGTTCACCTCGTACCCCTCCATGGCCGCCTGCAAGGCGCAGATCGGATCGATTTCCACGATGATCACGCGGGCGCCGAAACCCCGCATGGACTGGGCACATCCCTTGCCGACATCGCCGTAACCGCAGATGACCACCGCCTTTCCGGCCATCATGACGTCCGTCGCCCGTTTGATGCCGTCGGCCAGAGATTCCCGGCAGCCGTACAGATTGTCGAATTTCGACTTGGTCACCGAATCGTTCACATTGATGGCCGGAAAGAGGAGTTCTCCGTTCTTGGCCATCTGGTAGAGACGGTGCACCCCCGTCGTGGTTTCCTCGGAAACCCCGCGGATCCTGGATGCCACTTGATGCCAGTGTTGCGGCGCCGTCTTCAGGCAGTGGGCGAGGCGCTCCCGGACGATCTTGAACTCTTTGTTGTCGCACGGCTGCTTCAGCAGGGAGGGGTCATTTTCCACCCGCACCCCTTCATGGACGAACAGCGTCGCATCTCCGCCGTCATCGACGATCAGATCCGGTCCCGTACCGTCCGGCCATGTCAGCGCCTGCTCCGTGCACCACCAGTATTCCTCCAGAGACTCACCCTTCCAGGCAAACACGGCGGCGGACCCCGCCTGAGCGATCGCAGCCGCGGCATGGTCCTGCGTGGAGAAGATGTTGCAGGACGCCCAGCGGAGCCCGGCCCCCAGTTCCTTCAAGGTCTCGATCAGCATGGCCGTCTGAATCGTCATGTGCAGACTGCCCATGATTTTCAGCCCGGCCAGGGGTTTTTTCGGACCGTACTTTGCCCGGACGGCCATCAGGCCCGGCATCTCGTTCTCGGAAAGACGCATCTCTTCCCGCCCCCATGCCGCAAGAGAGGGATCGGCAATCTTGCAGGGCAAGTTTTGATCTATTTTCAAGAACTTCATACTTTTCTTCTCCTTCAGGTTATTTTACCTTTCCGGTATCGCCATCCTTCAGCGGGAGCAAGCTTTCCTTTACCGGAAAAAAGTTTTCATTCCCGACAAAGAGATGATCCGTCGGCGTTACGATGCCGGCAGAGATGATCAGCGTAAAGGCCTCTTCCACGGTCATGCGTAGCTCGATCAGCTCAGTTTGGGGAACCATGATGAAAAAACCGGTCGTCGGGGTCAGCGCAAGCGGCATGAAGACACTGAAGCAGGGGCTTTTCTGCCCGATAATATTCTGGATTTCTTCGTTGGGGGTTCCGGTGACGAAACCGACGCTGTAAACCCCCCGGCGGGGATATTCGACCAGGACCACCTTCTTGAAACTCCGCGCCTTGTCCATGAACAGACTGTCGGCGATCCGCTTGATGGCCTGATAAATGCTCCGGACGAAGGGAATCTTTCCGACGAGATGCTCGCCGAATCGGACCAGCCGGTTTCCGAGGTAGCTCCTCGTTACGAGACCGCAGACGAAGATGAGAATGACTGTAACGATGGCGCCCAGTCCCGGGATATGAATACCAAACAGGTTATCAGGTTGATAATGCGTAGGAATAACCTTTAGAAGGTTATCCATCATATCGATGATGAAAGAGAGGATATAGAGCGTTAGCCCCGCCGGAATGACTACGGCCAGACCGGTCAGAAAGATCCGCTTCAGTTTCCTTTTCACCGTTCCCATCCTTTTTTACAATTGCATCGCGTGCGCGAATCCATACCAGAATTAAAAAAATGGTTTCAATGGTTTATTTGATGAAAAGACCAACCGGGCAGGGGAATTCCCTGCCCGGTGTTTGGTAGATCATTTGAAGAAATCGCCAGCATCGGAAACGACTTCCATCGTTCCCACGTTCCAGCATGGAAACGCATCCGGAGACGCTCCATCGTCTCTTTATGATGCCGGCCGATGCTTGATCCGGTTCTTTTCATCAAGGAGGACGCACTTCGGGGTCCAGGTTGCCGCATCGGCGTCATCGACCATGACATAACTGGCGATGATGATCAGATCCCCCCGGGAGACCTTTCTTGCCGCCGCGCCATTAAGGCAGAAGGTTCCCGAATCCCTGGGACCCGGAAGGACGTAAGTGGAAAATCTCTCCCCATTCGATACATTATAGATATCGACCTTCTCGTAGGGGAAAAGATCCGCCGCCTGCATGAGCTGCTCGTCAATGGAAATACTGCCCTCGTAATGGAGATCCGCATCGGTCACCGTAGCCCGATGGAGCTTCGACTTGAGCATAAGCCTTTGCATGGTCATCCTCCTCCCGTGCGGCGCGAAATTTTTTCTAACCGGTTTTCAGGGATTCGCCGAAGACGCGGTTGTCAATCAATCTCGTCTTCCCGAGCCAGACCGCCAGGGCCAGCACGCATTCGCCCTCGATCCGCGCCGCGTCCTTCATGGTCGTCGTATCGCAGATCCGGGCGTAATCGATCTCCGTATGGGGATAACCGGCGATCCACGCGCGCACTTTTTCCAGAATAAGGGCGGCGTCCCGCTCCCCTTTGCCGTAGAGTTCTCCGGCCAGGACGAGGGAGCGGCTCAGGCTCAGGGCGGATTTTCTCTCTTCCGGTTTCAGATAGACATTCCGCGAACTCATCGCCAGGCCGTCGGACTCGCGCGTCGTATCCATGCCGACAACCTCGATGTCCATATTCAGATCGCGAACCATCCGCCTCATCGTGACATACTGCTGGAAATCCTTCTTCCCGAATATCGTGACATGGGGTTTGACGATATGGAAGAGCTTCGTGCACACCGTCGTCACTCCCCGGAAAAATCGGGGGCGGGAAATGCCGCAGAGGTTGTTCGTGACCCCCTCCACCTCGACATAGGTCTGATAGCCTTCCGGATACATCTCCTGATTGTCCGGACAAAAGATCACATCGACGCCCACCTCTTCCGCAAGCCGGCTGTCCCTTTCGAAGTCACGGGGATAGGCCTCAAAGTCCTCCGTCGGGGCGAACTGGGCGGGATTGACATAGATGCTGACGATGAGGCAATCCCCCTGTTTACGTCCGATCCGCATCAGGTTCAGATGCCCCTCATGAAAGTATCCCATCGTCGGGACAAAGGCGATTAACCGGCCCCGGCATCGTTTTGCCTCCGCGAATCTCTGCATCTCCTCCGCCGATTGAAGGATCTTCACGCATCCCCCCGCATAAAAAAAGCCCCTGCGCCAAAGACGAGAGGCTTCGTACCATTACCATGAACTCCGATGTCCTTCCCGTCCCAGTCCGTTACCGGATCCAAGCGTGCTGAACCTCTATCAGATGCCTCCTCACATGTCAAGAACTTTGTCGGCGCCGCTCTCGATCCATGCCGTCGTCAGCAGGGAGAATTCTTCGAGAGACAGGGTCTCCGCCCTTCTGGTTCGGTCGATGCCGCTCCCGGCGAACATCCTACCGACCATCTCCTCCGGAATACCGATATGGCGGAGGTTGTTCCAGAGGGTTTTTCTTCTCTGGGCGAAGGCCGCCCGGACGATTTTTGCAAACAGCGCCTCATCCGAGAGATGGGGCTCCTGTCGAACTGTAATCCGGAGAACGGACGAAACCACGTCGGGAGCCGGATAAAAGCAGGTCGGAGGTACCGTCAATTCGCACGTGGCCCTCGTATATCGTGCCACAAGGACCGAGGGTATGCCGTAATCCTTCGTCCCCGGAGGCGCCGTAATCCGGTCCGCCAGCTCCTTCTGGAACATCAGGATCATCAACGAGATCGACCGTCGAAAGTCGAGCAGACGAAAGAGGATCGGGGAAGAAATAGGGTAAGGGATATTCCCGACGACCTTGATCCGTCCTCCCGGACAGGCGGAGGAAAAATCATACTTCAAGACATCCATCTGCAGGACCTCCACCCGACCCTGTTCGGCGAACCGCTCTCGCAGGACGCCCACCAGGCGCTGATCGACCTCGAGGGCGATCACCCGGCCGGCCCTCTTCGCCAGTTCTTCCGTCATGGAGCCGAGGCCGGCGCCGATTTCCACAACCGTCTCATCCCCTGCGGGGTCCGCCAGCGCAACGATTCGGCGAATGATGTTCATGTCCTCAAGAAAGGACTGTCCCAATCTCTTCCGGGGGTGAATCTCATACTGGGCAACCATTTTTCGGACGGATATCATGGCGTCCTCCGGTTCCGGATCGCTGTGATCAGCCGGCGCGCGATGAAATAGGCCGGGACGGCAAAAAATGGGGCCATCAGGATGCCGCCCGTCAGCAGCGGCAGCAGAATCTCCCACCCCAGTGCCGCGATGTTGCGCAGCGTGTAATTGGTGAGTTCGAAACGGCAGTGCTCCATCCCTAGGAGGAATCGGCCGAGCTCATACTGGGAGAGGTAGAACAGCGGGACGGTCAGCGGATTGGAGATGATCAACGAGCCGAGATAGGCGGCCGTGATGTTCTGCCGAAAGAGGAGACAGAGGAGGACGATGATCGCCGTATGGAAGGGAATGGTCGGCGTAACGCCGACGAACACGCCGATCGCAAGTCCGGCGGCGACCTGCGCGGGTTCACCCTGCAGACTGATGAATCTCTCGTAAAAATTCCGGAATCTCTTCTTCAGGATCATGAGTGAACCGTGAGAGGCCAGCGGGAAACGGCATTCAGGTCAAGCCCGTCCTTCCGACCTGCCTTGAGGAGATGCGTTCCGACCACGGCGATCATCGCCGCATTGTCGGTGCAGAGAACGGGAGGGGGAATGAAAACCTCGATTCCCGCAGAGGCCGCATCGGTGTAGAAACGTTCCCGCAGACGGCTGTTCGCGGCAACCCCGCCGCAGATGACGACGCGGGTCGCCGCGGTCAGCGCCGCGGCCCGCAGGGTCTTCTCCACCAGAACATCGCAGATCGCCTCCTGATACGACGCCGTCAGATCAGGCAATTCATCAGGGGTAAAAGGGGCGCCCTGCTTCTTGAGCCTCGTGAGGAGGGAGGTCTTCAGACCGCTGAAGCTGAAATCCAGGCTGTCCCGCATCCCCCGGGGGAATAGAAACGCCTCGCGGTTGCCCTGCTTTGCGAGACGGTCGATCACCTCCCCTCCCGGATAACCGATCTCCAGGAGTTTTGCCGCTTTGTCGAAGGCCTCTCCCGCCGCATCATCCCTGGTCTGACCCAGTACGGTGAACCGCTGAAAGCCCTCCACCCGGTAAAGGGTTGTATGACCGCCGGAAACCACCAGGGCGACAAACGGAAATTCCGGGGGGCTTTCCATCAGGAAAGCGGCCGCGACATGGCCTTTTAGATGATTGACCCCGACCAGGGGCAGGCGTCGTGCTAAGGCCAGCGCCTTGGCCGCGGACAACCCGACGAGGAGGGACCCGATCAGGCCCGGACCTCTCGTCACTGCGATACCGTCGATTCCGGCCAAGGTCATCCCCGCATCCTCCAAGGCCTGAAGGATCACCGGGACGATCGCCTCGATATGTTTGCGGGAGGCGATTTCCGGGACGACGCCGCCGTACCGCGCATGCACCTCGACCTGTGAGGCAATCACATTGGAGAGTAAAACGTTCCCATTCCTGACCACCGCAGCCGCAGTTTCGTCACAGGAAGATTCTATTCCCAGAACCACCATCAAAGCATCCCCCGCATGTTTTCATTTACAAAACTGAAGGAAATATATATAGAATTACCGGTGTTTTGCAAATAAACTTTTTAAGAAGAGAGACAACTATGGAAATATATACCGATTTTCTCGTTCTGGGCACCGGCATCGCGGGTCTCAGCTTCGCCATCAAAGCGGCGGAACTGGGTACTGTCGCCATGGTTACGAAGAAGAACAAGACCGACTCGAATACGAATCTGGCGCAGGGAGGGATTGCCGTCGTCCAGGATCAGACGGATCGATTCGAGTATCACATCAAAGATACGCTGGCCTGCGGCGCCGGGCTCTCGAACGAAGAGGTCGTCCGGTTCGTCGTGACGGAAGGTCCGGAGAGGATCCGCGAACTGGTGAAATGGGGCGTCGAATTCACCCGTTCGGAGGCGGATCCGGAGCGGTTCGATCTCGGCCGGGAGGGGGGCCATTCGATGAGAAGGGTCGTCCATGCCAAGGACCTGACCGGGCGGGAGATCGAGCGGGCGCTTCACGAAAAGGCCGGTAAAAATGATAACATCCGGATCTTCGAAAACCACATCGCGATCGATCTGATCATGAAGTCCTCCGTCCTCGGCCAGAAGATGGAGCGCGGCGACCGCTGCCTGGGCGCCTACGTCCTGGATATTGAACGCAATGAAATTCATACCTTCCGGGCGAAGTTCGTCATGTTATCCACCGGCGGCGTCGGCAAGGTCTATCTGATTACCACGAATCCCGACATCGCTACGGCAGACGGAATTGCCATGGCCTACCGGGCGGGGGCGAAAATCGCCAACATGGAGTTCATCCAGTTTCACCCGACCTGTCTTTACCACCCAAACGCAAAATCCTTTCTGATCAGCGAAGCGGTTCGTGGCGAGGGGGCGATTCTGAAACTGAAAAACGGCGCCACCTTCATGGAGAAATACCATCCCATGAAGAGCCTCGCGCCCCGCGATGTCGTCGCCAAGGCGATCGACACCGAACTGAAGAAGTCCGGGGATGATTGCGTCCTGCTCGATATCACCCATCGCGAGAAGGATTTTCTGATCTCCCGGTTTCCGAACATTTATGAAAAGTGTTTGGAGTTCGGCGTCGATATGGCGAGGGACCCCGTCCCGGTCGTCCCGGCCGAACACTACCTCTGCGGCGGGGTCATGGTGAACGACATGGGCAAAACGAGCATTCCCGGGCTCTTCGCCTGCGGGGAGGTCTCCTGCACCGGATTGCACGGCGCCAACCGTCTGGCGAGCAACTCGCTCCTCGAAGCGGTCGTCTTTGCGCATCGCTCGTTCATGCGCGTCGCGGAGCTTCTCCCCGACGTCGGGGAAGATCCGGTTCCCATCCCGCCGTGGGATGCGAGAGGGGCCACGGAAAGCGACGAATCGGTCGTCGTTTCCCACAACTGGGACGAGATCCGCCGGTGCATGTGGAACTATGTGGGCATCGTCCGTTCCGACAAGCGGCTGGAGAGGGCGCAACGCCGGATCGATCTCATCAACCGGGAGATAGACGAATATTACCGGAACTTCATCGTCACGCGGGATCTTCTGGAACTGCGGAATATCGCGGTGACCGCCAAGCTTATCGTGACCTGCGCCCGGATGAGGAAGGAGAGCCGGGGTCTTCAATACAATCTTGACTATCCGGAGAAGAACGATCGGGTTTGGCTGAAGGACACGGTCGTCTCCCGCGAGGAGTTGTGGCGTAAGACCTGAAACGCCAGCCTTTGCCGCAAATCATTGCCCCTCAAATTCCAGTTGGACCTTTCCGATCACGCTGGTGAAAACCAGTTTCAAGGGGCCGTCCCCATCGTTTCATGGTCTCTTCCCGAAGACCCGGTTGAAGATAAAGTCGATCTGTTTGAGAAAATTTCCGACCTGAAATACCGCCGCAAGATCATCCGCATTCAGTCGGGTTATGACCTCGTCATCCTGCAGAAGCAGATCCTTAAATTCAAGCCCTTCCTGCCAGGACCTCATGGCGTTTCGCTGAACGATGGCGTAGGCCCCTTCCCGGGAGATCCCCTTTTCTATCAGTTTGAGCAGGACCATCTGCGAAAAAATGACCCCCTTCGTCATCTGGAGATTGGCAAGCATTCTCTTCGGATAGACGACGAGCCGATCGATCAGACCGGTGAAGCGGCTCAGCATGAAATCGAGAAGGATCGTGGCATCCGGACCGATGACCCTCTCGACGGAGGAGTGGCTGATGTCCCTTTCGTGCCAGAGGGCGACATCCTCCAGGGCGGCCACGGCATAGGAACGCATGAGACGGGAAAGGCCGGAAAGGTTCTCCGAAAGGACGGGATTCCGCTTGTGGGGCATGGCGGATGATCCCTTCTGCCCCGGCGCGAAATACTCCTCCGCCTCGCGGACCTCAGTCCGCTGAAGAAGGCGGATCTCCTGGGCAAACTTGTCGATCGATGATGCAATGATGGCCAGTGTCGAAAAGTATTCGGCGTGGCGGTCCCGCTGGACGATCTGGGAGGAGACAGGCGCCGGCTTCAGCCGCAGTTTCCGGCAGACATATTCCTCGATCGCGGGATCGACGAAGGAAAATGTTCCCACGGCGCCGGAGAGTTTTCCCGTGCTGATCGTCTCCTTCGCTCGGACCATTCTTTCCCGGTTCCGTTCCATTTCCGCATGCCAGAGGGCCATCTTCAGGCCGAAGGTGATCGGTTCCGCATGGATTCCGTGCGACCTTCCGATCATGAGCGTATTTTGATGGGCGAAGGCCTTCTTCTTGATCGCGGCCAGCAGAAGATCCAGGTCCTCGATGAGGATCTCGGCCGCCTCTCGAAGGAGAAGCCCGAGAGAGGTGTCGAGGATATCAGAGGAGGTCAGCCCCCGATGAATGAAACGGCCGTCCTCCCCGACCTTCTCCGTTACGGAGGTGAGAAAGGCGATCACATCGTGCTTCGTCGTTTTCTCGATCTCATCGATCCGGTCCACGTCGAAGCCGGCCCTTTCCCGGATGTTCTTCATCGAGGCTTCCGGGATCTCCCCCCGCGCTGCCATGGCCTCACAGGCCAGGATCTCGATATCCAGCCACTTCCGGTACCGGTTCTCCGGACTCCAGATCGCCTCCATCTTCGCTCGCGAATATCGCTGTATCAATCCTCTCCTCCTGTTGCGACGCAGGTCAACCGGTTTAACCGGTCGCCCATTTCGGCCCGACGCGTTAAAAACCACCAAAACGATAGGTAATCTATTATGAATTTACATTGGAGTCAAGAAATTTACGTTGTGATCCGGGCGCAGACCCGAGACACTCCCGTCCTGCAAACGTTCCATTCCGACCGGAAACGGGATCAAAAGGGATTGACAAATTCGCCCTCCGCCCTTATTAACATTAGACATGAGGTAATTGCAAAACTGTTTGTCATCCCCGAATGCCTCTATCCCGGACACAAGCGCTCGGGGATGGATATGGTTTTTCAAGCAGTTAGAACCAGATTCCCGCTCAGAATCGTTGCGGGAATGACAGAATGGGAAGTTTTGCAATTGGCTCACATGAAAACATTTTTTCAAGGAGGGAATATGGAAATCGGCGCCTTTCGCAAGACCGAGCACGGGGTCGATGAACGGTTTCTCAACCGATGGTCGCCCAGGGCGATGTCCGGCGGGTTGATTGAAAAGGAAACGCTCCTGGGTCTCTTCGAGGCGGCCCGATGGGCCCCTTCTTCCAACAACAACCAGCCTTGGCGTTTTCTCTACGCGCGACGGGAAACGGAGCTCTGGCCCCCCTTCTTTGACCTCCTCGCGGAGGGCAACCGGATCTGGGCGATCCGTGCCGCCGTCCTGATCGTGATCATTTCCAAGACAACCTTCGATTTCAATGACAATCCGTCCCGCACCCATTCCTTCGACGCGGGTGCGGCTTGGGAAAACCTCGCGTTGCAGGGTGCCTTGAGGGGCCTCGTGGTCCATGCCATGCAGGGATTTGATTATGACCGGGCAAAAGAAGTTCTTCATATCCCGCATGGGTATCAGGTCGAGGCGATGGTAGCTCTCGGGAAACAGGGCCGAAAAGAGGAGCTTCCGGAGAACCTCCGGGAGCGGGAGTTCCCTTCCGGACGGAAAGACTTTGCGGATCTGGTTGAGGAAGGCCTCTTCCCTTGGCCGCGCTGATGATGGGAGGTGGTGGGATGTTCGACGATGTGGATTCCGGATGGGAAAAGAGGGTCGTTTCCCCCGAGGTCTTCCTCTCGCGGATCGAACCGGGGATGAGCATCTTCCTCGGGACGGGGGTGGCCCCGAACCCCGGACCCTCGTAAAATGCCTCACGACCTCGAACATGAACAACCTGACCGATCTGGAACTCATCCAGATCGTGAGCCTCGGCGACGCCATCGCCTTCCGAAACACCGCCCATGATCACAAATACCGGCTGAAGACATTCTTCGCCGGCTGGCTGGCCAGCGATGCGATCACCTCCGGTTTCGTGGACATAATCCCCTGCCGCTTTTCCCAGATCCCGCGTCTGGTGGAGTCGGGGGCGATCCGCGTGGACGTCGCCTTCGTCCAGATCACCCCCCCGGACAAGGCCGGCTATGCGAGTCTCGGTGTATCGGTCGATGTCGCCAAGTACGCGATGGAGCGCGCCTCCATCGTCGTGGGCGAAATCAACAGCAGCGTCCCGCGGACGATGGGCAATACCTTCGTCCATGTGGATGATTTTCACTACCTCGTCCGGGCGACGGAACCCCCGATCTACTTTCCCCGCTGGCCGGTCGATGACGTGATCGACAAAGTGGCTGCCAACGTCGCATCCGTGGTGGACGACGGCAGTTGCCTCTCCTTCTATTCCGGCGCCCTTTTCGAGGCGCTGGGCCGCCACCTTTCCCGCAAGCACAATCTAGGTGTGCACACCTACTTTCTTAACGATCCCCTCATGGATCTGATCAAGTGTGGTGCTGTAACGAATCGGAAGAAAAACTATTTCCGCGATAAATCTCTTACCGCCTATGCTCAGGGGACGCCCGAGCTGATGCAGTGGCTCCACCGCAACCCCCTGGTCGAGTTCCAGGGGATCGATGTGGTCTCCGACCATCTGCGGATCAGTCTCAACGATAAAATGATCGCCATCCTCCCCGCACGCAAAGTCGATCTGACAGGCGGCATCGCCCTGCACATCGGCAAGGGCAACATCACCCCCGGACCGGGACAGGCCCAGGAATTCTTTGCCGGCGCGGAACACTCCCGCGGAGGCCGGACGATTTTCGCCCTTCCCAGCCGCAATCTGAAGGGCCAATCCAATATCCTCCTGTCGGTGGAGGATTTTCCGAATCAGTTCACCAACCGCGAATCTCTCGATCTCATCGTAACAGAATACGGCATCGGCTCGATGATCGGCCGAACCGTCCGGGAGCGCGCCCAGGCGCTGATCGACATCGCCCATCCCAATGACCGTGAAGAACTAATCCGGCAGGCTAAAAATGCCAAGATCCTCTATGCGGATCAGATCTATCTGCCGGACTCCGGTTCCCTTTACCCGGACAGGCTGGCCTGTACCCACGCCTTCAAGGGGGGACTGACCGTCCGTTTCCGCGCCATCAAACCCTCCGACGAAGAAGAGATGCGGAAACTCTTCTACCGTTTTTCCGATAACGCCGTCTATTATCGTTATTTCAGCGCGATCAAGTCGATGCCCCACCGCAAGATGCAGGAGTATGTGAACGTCGATTATCAGCGCATCATGTCGATCGTGGGAACGGTCGCGGAATCGGGGACGGAGAGGCTCATTGCGGAAGGGCGCTATGTCCGCCACAACGACCGCCCCTTCGCGGATGTGGCCTTTGTGGTGGATGAAAACTTTCAGGGACGAGGCGTCGCCTCTTTCCTTTTTGAAACCCTCATCCGGGTAGCGCGCGAGCTGGGAATCGAAGGGTTCACAGCGGATGTTCTCGCCGACAACAAGGCCATGCTCAAGGTCTTTGAAAAGGCGCCCTTCCCGATCCGCGCGGTTATGGAATTCGGGATCTACAACCTGACCATTCCCTTCGAGGATGCCGGGGAATCCCTTTCCCGCGCCACGACCGGAATGAAATGATCCCTTGCCGTAGGGAGCCCCTCTTTCCGGCACATCGCGTTCCCCGGCCACGACTCTTTCAAATCCAGGTTGAATTCTTCGCTGCGACATGTTAAAGAATGCTAGTCAATGGTTCGTATTGAT
>PLLC01000028.1 GCA_003141195.1 Syntrophaceae bacterium | reverse complement strand
CTAGACCGCACTGCCACCATCATAATCGGTTTGCTCCAGACAACTCCGAAGGTGGCCCAACCGATGGTCATGGTGTTAAGCGCATTTCCGGATTTAACAGTTAGGAAAGCGCCCTCTTTGATCTTGTTGATGCTATCCTCGGCAACATGCATGTAGTCCACATCTTTCATAGAAAGCTCCTTTTGTTATTCGATAAAAGACTTATGGGTTCTGCTTTTCCCAGATACCGCAGGTTGAGGTTTGTTTTCACCGTTTTACCGCCTGGTTTCCCGGCAGTGCTACATTGACTCACCGTGTATCCGTTGGCCTTGGCACCTCCACAGAGCCGGACTCCCATCTTTCCGATATTATTAACAGTCTCATAATAGTATTGTCATTATAGTTTCGATCATAACTTTAAATTCAATAGCTTACGTCCGTTACTTGAATGACGAACGAGAAAACAAATATGAGACAGTTAATATATCACAATTACTTTCTAAATAACATCGGTGATAATGAATTGAAACCCAGTATATTCATCCAGTTTTACGTTCTGTGGCGAAAGATATATGTAATCCGAGTGAGCGGAAAATAAGCCGTAAAGACTCTGCACCTTTCGAACCGAAGTCAATAAATTCGCAGGAATGGGTATGGTGTGGACTTGTATTTGTTACCTGGGATCAAAAAAATCGCAAGCGCTTTTCATGACATCCTCCTTTTCTCCCATAGGGTTTTCCGTCAAAGATCCCTATCATCCGGTGACGGTATAACACGCTGCTGCTTGGATGATGGGAAAACTATTTCAGATCTTAAATCTTGTACCCCATTTTGTATCCCGCGCAGATATGGCATAATAAAGGCCTGCGAATAGCACGTAAGCCTTAGAATTTATACATAATGTATCGGATAAATGTTTTCAATGAAAAGACGCCGTCGGGGCGATGATTGATTATTGCCATGAAAAAGGATAAAGTGCCGCCATGGCAAAACTGACCTTGGAGGAGTGGCTCGCGAGGGCTGAAAAGGACCGGCGGTTCATGGAGAACGTCCGGGCAATCCGTAAGATCCCCGCCCGCCTGGGTGAATTTGCGGAATATCCGGCATGGGTCCATCCCTCCCTGCGGAAGGTCCTCGCGGCACGGGGGATCAGTCAGCTATACAGCCACCAGGCAAAGGCCGTGGATCTGGTCCGCCAAGGCCAGAGCGTCGTCCTCGTCACCCCGACAGCGAGCGGCAAGACCCTCTGTTACAACCTGCCGGTCCTCCAGAAGATCCTCGAAGAGCCGGAGACCCGCGCCCTCTATCTCTTCCCAACCAAGGCCCTCGCCCAGGACCAGATGCACGAGATCCACGGCCTGATCGGCGAGATGAAGGCGGACATCAAGACCTACACCTACGACGGGGACACCCCCGACGACGCCCGCCAGGCGATCCGCCGGCAGGGACATGTTGTCGTTACGAACCCCGACATGCTCCACGCCGGGATCCTTCCCCACCATACGAAGTGGCAGAAGCTCTTTGCGAACCTCCAATACGTGGTGATCGATGAGCTCCACGTCTATCGGGGGGTTTTCGGTTCGCATCTGACGAATGTGCTCCGGCGTCTGGTCCGGATCTGCCGCTTCTATGGTCGCGACCCTGTCTTCATATGCTGTTCAGCGACGGTCGCCAATCCCAAGGAGCACGCGGAGCGGCTCCTGGAGCGGTCCGTTGAGCTTATCGCTGAGAGCGGGGCGCCGGCGGCAGCCAAAACCTTCATCCTCTACAATCCGCCAATCGTCAACCGGGAACTCGGGATCCGGCAGTCCGCCCTGACACCAGTCCGGAAGGTGGCTGCCGAGCTGATCGAGAACGGCATCCAGACGATCGTTTTCGCCACCAGCCGCCTGAACGTCGAGGTCCTGACAAAGTACCTCAAAGATCAATTTGCCAAGGGAAAGCCGATGGACACCCAGTTCGTCACCGGCTACCGCGGAGGGTATCTCCCCAACCTCCGCCGGCAGATCGAGGCGGGCCTCCGGAGCCGGGAGGTGATGGGGGTCGTCGCGACCAACGCCCTGGAGCTGGGGATCGACATCGGCGATCTGGAGGCGGCCATCCTCTGCGGCTATCCCGGTTCGATCGCGAGCACCTGGCAGCAGGCGGGTCGGGCCGGCAGACGCACGGGCCAGAGCCTGGCGCTCCTCATTGCCCGGAGCTCTCCGCTCGACCAGTTCATCGTCGAGAACCCCGATTACTTCTTCTCGCGCTCCCCGGAGTACTGCCGGGTTAACCCCGACAACCTGCTGATCCTCATGCACCATATCAAGAGCGCCGCTTTCGAGCTCCCCTTCGAGAAGGGGGAGAGCTTCGGCGGCGAGAACCTCGAGGAGCTCCTCAATTATCTTGAAGGGAAGGGGGTGCTGCACCGCGTCGATACCCGCTGGCACTGGTCGGCGGAAAGCTATCCCGCTGATGAGGTGAGCCTCCGGAGCATCAACCCCGAAAACGTCGTCGTCGTGGATGCGACGGAGGCGGGGAATCACCGGGTGATCGCCGAGGTGGACTGGGACAGCGCCTTCACCGCCGTCCATACCGACGCGATCTACATGATGGAGTCCCAGCAGTACTACGTGGACAAACTCGATTTGGAGCGGAAGACCGCTTACGTCCACAAGGTCGAGGCCGAATACTACACCGACGCGATGACCTACACCAACGTCCGGGTGATCGACGCTTTTGCGAAGAAGCCGGGAATGGAGATCCTTGTCGAGCACGGCGAGGTCCAGGTGGTGAGCAAGGTGGTCGGCTACAAGAAGATCAAGTTCTACACCTCGGAGAATCTAGGTTACGGCGACGTGAACCTGCCGGAGAAGGACATGCATACGACGAGCTACTGGTTCACGATCCCCCGCCATCACCTAGCCGGGCTTTCCTACAACAAGGAGGAGATTATCGACGGCCTGGCGGGGCTTGCCTACAGCCTCCACCACCTGGCTGCCATGATGCTAATGGCGGACCTCCATGACATCGACCGGGCGATCGGGGACAAGAGTGGTGAGTGGTTTGTCCGGAAGGACCGGAACTGGCGGACGATCACGACCACGCCGGCAGGGGAGGAGGGTTCCGTCCCGACGACCGACGCCTTCGACCCGACGATCTTCCTCTTCGACGCCTATCCGGGAGGGATCGGCTTCTCAGATCTCCTGTTCGAGCGCCATGACGCCCTGCTGGACTCTGCCCGGCAGCTCATCCGCGGCTGCCCCTGCACCTGCGGCTGCCCGTCCTGCGTCGGCCCGACGCTTGAGGTGGGACCTCGGGCAAAGGAGGCGGCGCTGGCGATCCTCGGCCTCCTCCAAGGGAGGTAAACTGGGGAGGCCTATGAGTGTCATTTCTCGTTTACAGCGCCTGACCGGCGAAGGGCCTAAAGCGCCTGACGGGGAGAACAGCGGACAGACGAAGGCCGAAGAGCTCATCCGCCTGCGGGCGCGGATCGACGCAATTCTCTCCCGGCGGCCGGAAGGACAAAGAGCGGAGGCGCAATCTATAGCGCGAGGCCGTGGCGTCCCGCTGGAGGAGCTTGTCCCGGGGGAAGAGACGACCAACGAGGCAGGCACCTTCTTCTGCGCCTGCCGACTGGCCGGGGGTTCCGCGCGCCACGGCCGGTTCTGTATCCGGGATCTGGTGCCCCTCGACATGGACAGGCTGGCCGTCCTGGGCAACGATCCATCCCTGCGTGGATTGGATTACCGCGATGCACTCTTCCTCGATACGGAAACGACAGGGCTTGCCGGAGGGACGGGGACGGTTGCCTTTCTCATCGGCCTGGGCTGGTTTGAGGGGGATACATTCATCACGCGGCAGCTCTTCGCCCGGGATTATGGTGAAGAGCGGGCGACGCTCTTCGGCCTTCGGGAACTGCTCAAGGGGAGACGCTTCCTCGTGAGCTTCAACGGCAAGGCATTCGACGTCAATCTCCTTGCTGCCCGCTTTATCATGAACCGTATGCCCGATCCCCTTGCTGGCCTTCCCCATCTCGATCTACTCCATCCTGCCCGGCGGCTTCTGAGCCATCGCCTGGCAGACCGCCGTCTGGGTTCCCTGGAGGCGGCTCTCTTCGGCTTCGAGCGGGAGGGGGACGTCCCGGGGAGCGAGATTCCTCAGCGGTATTTTGACTGGCTTCGTCGCCGCGACGGGCGTCTCATAGCCGACGTCTTCGAACACAACCGCCTCGACATCCTTTCCCTGGCGGCCCTGGCCGCAAACTTGGCAGAGCTGCTCGATCCCGACGGGGAGAATACACGGTATCATCCCGGTGACCGCCTTGCCGCGGCGCGGCTGTTTCTGGCCCGGGAATGTCCCGACGAGGCTGTACGGCTCCTCGACCCCCTTATCGGGTGTGCCAGTCAGGAAACTGCACGGGATGCTGCACGGGAGCTCTCCCTCCATTACAAGCGGGAAGAACAATGGCCGGCGGCAGTGGCGATTTGGGAGGAGATGATGGGACGGGATGGGGATGATCTCTTCGCCCTCATCGAGCTTGCCAAATGGTGCGAACATCGGCGGCGAGATTTCACGCGGGCATTAGCCCTGGCGGAGCGTGCCTGCGCCTGTGAACGACGCCTATCGCCGGATGAGTGCACCAACCTTGCCCACCGCCGGGAACGCCTGGAGAGGAAGCTGGCGAGCCGTAAGACTACCCGGTAAATCTAAGGTGTTTAACATCTCACATGATTCTGAAGTGGTAAATGTTTTGTTGCGAAAGGTAAGCCCTAAGATAATAGGAAGGAATTTTGGTTCATCCGGTTCTTGCGTACGTCTCTCTCGTTCACTTATCGACGATATCAAACATATCAGATATTTGACGACTA
>PLLC01000040.1 GCA_003141195.1 Syntrophaceae bacterium | reverse complement strand
AAAATTAGTGGTTGGAAGATCCGCTGTAAGGATTTCGATGACGTCAATGATTGAAAACCACCATTCGTTTTTCATAGAACCATCGTTCAAAAAAGGCAGGTGAGATCGGTCGGAAAAACCGGGACTGAGCCCCATTCTCCCCCATCCGCCTTAGGTTACAATATTTTGGATTTTATGGAGGGTCATGGTTCCTCCATCTTAAGCCAGATCCTGGCCGTCATCCGGGCGTCGTCCAGGGCGCGGTGGTTCTGCCGGTGGAGGCCGGCGTCGGGGAAGAGGTGGAAGTATACGGTCTCCAGGGTGTGGTCCGAAAGGCGGGGGAGACGGCGCCGGCTGAGCTCCAGCGTGCAGAGGTGCGGGTGGGGGAGGCCCATCCCCAGCCGGGCGAACTCGTGGCGGAGGAAGCGGACGTCGAAGGCGCTGTTGTGGGCGACCAGGACGCTCTCCCGGATGAACTTGTCGAACAGGGGAAGGACCTGCTCCGGCGTCGGTTGCCCTACGAGCATCTCGTCGGTGATCCCGTGGATTGCCTGGACGGCGTAGGGGACCGGCACCCCGGCGTCGATCAGCGAGGCGAATTCCCCGACGACGGCCCCCTCCTCGATGGCGACCGCGCCGATCTCGATCACCCGGTGGCCTTGCCGGGGCGACAGGCCTGTCGTTTCAACGTCGATGACCACCTGGCGGTCGGCCGGGGGCGCCCCGCCCACGGCGGCAAAGGCTTCCTCCCGCGTTCGGATGATCGGTCTCATATCCAGCTCCCGCGGAATTGATGCTCTCGTCAAAAGTTCTCCAAACGGTCATACCGGCGAAAGCCGGTATCCAGAACTACCTAAAAGCACTGGATTCCGGGTCAAGCCCGGAATGACAAAAGAGGAAGATTACGACTTTTAACAAGAGCATCATAATTACACGCCCGACGCCGTCGGCAACCAGCTTCCGTCCCTACGCCGTCAGGACGAAGAGGGCGTCGGCGACGACGGGCTTCGATCCCGCGATGATCACCGGGTTCAGGTCGATCTCGGCGATTTCGGGGTGGAGGAGGGCGATCGCGCCCACCGTCTGGAGGATCCTGGCGAGGGCGGGCAGGTCCACGGCGGGGAGGCCGCGGAACTCGCCGAGGAGCGCCTTCGCCCGGATGTCGGTGAGCATCTCCTCCGCCTCAACGGCACTCAGGGGCGCCGAGCGGAAGACCGTATCCTTCAGCGCTTCGGTGAAGACGCCGCCCAGGCCGAACAGGACGCAGGGGCCGAAGCCGGGGAAGCGGGTCATCCCGGCGACGAATTCGCGGCTGCCCGCGACCATCTCCTGGATGAGGATGGGGATCTCCTTTCCGGCGGCGGCGCAGATGGACCTGAAGGCGTCGCGGAGGGCCTTTTCCGTCCGGATGTTCAGGGCGATGAGACCCCGGCCGGACTTGTGCATGATCTCCCAGGCGCAGGCTTTGACGGCGACGGGGAAGCCGATTCCGCCGGCAATTTTTACGGCCTCTTCTTCGTTTGCGGCGATCCTCTCCCGGGTGATCGGGACGCCGTAGGCGGCGAGGATCTCTTTCGCCTGGTGTTCGTCGAGGGCCTTCTGCCCGGCGGCAAGGGCCGTCCTGATCATCCCCGCGGCTTCCGGGTTCTCCGGGGGCAGGGCGGGCATCACGATCGGCTTTCGCCCGCGGATCTCCAGATGGCGGAGGAGCGAGGCTATCCCCCGCGCCGCCTTCTCCGGCGAGTCGAAGACCGGGACATCGTGGTCCATGTAGAGGGAGGTGTTGTTGTCCTCGCGGCCGAAGAAAGAGGAGATGACCATGGGCAGGCCGTATTTCCGGGGGAGCTCCACGGCGGCGGTCATGTCCTTTTCCATCAGGGCAAGGAAGGTTTCCAGGGACATGTCCCCCATGATTTCACGCATGTGCGGATACACCGCCTTCATGAAGCCGGAGTTCATCGCGCCGTGGATGGCGATCGCGTCCACCTCGCCGCTCTCCAGGATCATCGCGGGGATCACTGCGGCCAGGACCTGCGTATCCAGGTGAAAGGTCAGATCGACGGGGTTCGCGCTGCAGGCGTAGGGCATGATCAGCGGCCGGATTCCGGCCTGCAGGGCATCGGAGAAGCGGGGCACCGTCATGCCGCCCAGATCGGCGTTATGGGCGATGGCGGTGCCCGGTCCCCCGGAGTTGGTGACGATCGCGAGCCTGCGGCCGCGCAGGGGCGGCTGGGCGGCGTGCATCCACCCGTGGGCGTAGAGGTCTTCGATGGAGTGGCAGCGGATGATTCCCGCCTGCTTGAAGATGCCTTCGTAGAGAAGGTCGGGGCCGGCCAGGGCGCCGGTGTGGCTCAGGCCCGCGCGGGCGCCGGCGGCCGAGCCGCCCACGTACTGGGCGAGAATCGGCTTCACCGGGGAGATCTTCTGCGTGGTTGCGATGAATCGCCTGCCGTCGCGGATCCCCTCGATGTAAAGGATAATCGCCTTCGTCTGTTCGTCTTCGCCGAGGTATTCGAGGACGTCGATCACGTCGATGTTGGCCTCGTTTCCGCAACTGATCGCCTTGCTGAAGCGGATCCCCCGCTCACGGAGATAGGGAAGGGTCTGGGTGATATAGGTGCCGCTCTGGGAGGCCATCCCGAGCGATCCCGGCCGTTTCTCCAGGGCGGCGACGGTGAGATTGAGGGAGATGGCGGTGTTCACGATTCCCATGCAGTTGGGGCCGAGGAAACGGATGCCGTAGGTCGCGGCGATCTCCCGGAGCCGCTCCTCCAGCGCCTGCCCTTCCGGCCCGGTCTCCTTGAAGCCGGCGCTGATGATGACCGCCCGCTTCGTGCCGATCTTCGCGAAGTTTTCGAGGATCGGGACGACCTGGGCGGTCGGGACGACCAGCAGGACGAGGTCCGGGGTCTCGGGAAGGTCGAGCGGCGAGGCGTAGGCCTTATGCCCGAGGACGATCTTTTCGGTGGGATGGATGGGGTAGAATTTACCCTCGTAGCCGTCCTTCAGGATGGAGAGGGCCTGCAGGGTCCCCATTTTTACCGGATTGTTGCTTGCGCCGGCGACGGCGATAGATTTCGGGTGCAGAAGCAGGTGCAGCGGATTTTCCGGCATGAAGTTCCCCCCTTTGGTCGGATCATCGTGAGTGCGAACGGCAGCGGGGGCAATATAGGCAAACGGGCATTTCCTGTCAAGTCATAATCCGGGTTCATCCGGCTCCCTCATTTTTCCGGCTTTACAAAATGGTGGTTTCTCGATTAAATAGGCGTCCGGGAAGAAACAACGAGAGGAGAAGAGAGGTATGGCCGAACAGACGGTTTCCAATCCAACCTACGACGTCGTGATCGTCGGCGGGGGGCCGGCGGGGCTCACCGCGGGGATGTATGCCGCGCGGGCGGACCTCCGGACGCTTGCAATCGAGGGCGGCTCGACGGTCAGCCAGATTACCATAACCGATCTGATCGAGAACTATCCGGGGATTCCAGACGGGATCATCGGCTCCGCTCTTCTTGACCGTCTGAAGACGCAGGCCGTCCAGTTCGGTCTGAAGACCGCCTCCGGCGACGTGACGGTGGTGACGAAAAAACGGTGGGGCGAGACGGACGGCTGGGAGATCGTAGCCGGTGACATGCGCTACGGAACGCTTTCCGTGATCATCGCCACCGGGGCGAACTGGCGGCGTCTCGGGGCGGCGGGCGAGGAGCGTTTCATCGGGAAGGGGGTCTCCTTCTGCGCCACCTGCGACGGCCCCTTTTACCGCAACCGCGAGGTTGCGGTGGTCGGCGGCGGCGACACGGCCATCCAGGAGGCGCTCTACCTGACCCGCTTTGCAAAGAAGGTCACGTTGATTCACCGCCGGGACCGCCTGCGGGCGACGGCGATCCTCCAGAAGAGGGCCTTTGCCAACGAAAAGATCGCCTTCGCGTGGAATTCCGTGGTCGAATCTATCGAGGGTCTTGACCTTGTCCAGGGGATCAAGCTGAAGGACGTCAAGACGGGGGCCACGCGCGAGCTTGCGGTAAACGGGGTCTTCATCTTCGTCGGCCTCACCCCGAACACGACCCCCTTCCGGGAGCTCGTTGCCGCGGACCAGGGCGGCTATATCACGGTCGATGCGAACATGCAGACATCGGTTCCCGGGATCTTCGCCTGCGGGGACTGCATTGCGAAACGTCTCCGGCAGGTTGTCACGGCTTGTGGCGACGGGGCGACGGCGGCCTTTTCCGCCCAGCTCTACGTGGAGGAACTGAAGGGGGTAACTTACTGATATGGAAGCGTTGATTGACGGGTGGCGTCACATTCCCGCGCACCTGAGCCCGTACCTCTTCGAAATCGGCTCCTTTCAACTGCGCTGGTACAGCCTGATGTACCTCGCGGCCTTTGCCTGCATCTACCTTCTCGTCATGCGCCGGATCCGACGGGAGAATTTCCCCTATACGGCGGAGCTGATCCAGGATTATTTCGTATGGGCGATCCTCGGGGTGATCCTCGGCGGACGGTTCGGCTATGTCTTCTTCTACAACCTCGGCTACTACCTGCAACACCCCCTGGAGATCATCTTTCCCTTCGAATTTAACGGCGGACTTCATTTCGTGGGGATCAGCGGGATGTCCTACCACGGGGGCGTCATTGCCATCCTGATCGCGACCGTAATCTTCTGCCGGAAGCGCGGGATCGATTTCTGGCGCTTCGCCGACCTCTTCAGCTCGGCGATCCCGCTCGGCTATACCTTCGGGCGGATCGGCAACTTCATCAACGGCGAGCTCTATGGCCGGGCGACGGACGTCCCCTGGGGGATGGTCTTCCCCTTCGACCCGCTGCACCTGCTGCGCCACCCCTCCCAGCTATACGAGGCCTTCTTCGAAGGGATCATCCTGTTTGCCGTCCTCTGGGCGGTCCGGAAGAAGTTTTCCTTCACCGGCGCCCTCTTTTCCCTCTACATCATGGGCTACGGCCTCATCCGCTTCTTCATCGAGTTTTTCCGGGAACCGGACGCCCAGATCGGCTTCGTTCTCGGCCCGTTCAGCATGGGCCAGCTCCTCTGCCTCCTGATGATCCTGGCCGGCGCCGCAGTCTGCGCCATTCGCCGGAAACAGGTGAAAGGGGGGTAGGATTGGGTGATCAGGGGAGGGAGAAATTTACTTTTTACGAAGCCTTCAAGGAAGGAATCCAATATGGGAAAACGCATTGTGATCATCGGGGCGGGGGCGGGGGGCGGCTCCGCGGCGGCCGAGGCGCGGCGGGG
>PLLC01000008.1 GCA_003141195.1 Syntrophaceae bacterium | reverse complement strand
GCTTTCGCGGGAATGACAAAGAGGGAAGACTTTCAAAGCTCTCGTTGCAGGAGGTTGCCATTTCACAGACACTCAGGATCGGAACGAGGGGGAGCGCCCTGGCGCTGACGCAGTCCGGGTGGGTCGCGGACCGGATCCGGGAGCGCCATTCGGGTGTCGTGGTGGAACTCGTCACCATCCGGACGAAGGGGGACATCCTGCAGGACGTTGCCCTGGCCCAAATCGGTGGAAAAGGGGTCTTCATCAAGGAGATCGAGGAGGCGCTGCTCCGAGGCGACGTCGATCTGGCCATCCACAGCATGAAGGACGTCCCCGCCGAGCTGCCGGAGGCCCTGGAAATCGCGGTCATGCCGCTTCGGGAGGACCCCCGGGACGTCCTGATCTCGCGGGAGGGACGCAAGTTAGAGGAGATGCCCCGCGGGGCGCGGATCGGAACCGGCTCGCTACGGCGGGGATTCCAGCTCCGGAACCGGATGCCCGATCTGGAGATTGTTCCGCTGCGGGGGAACCTCGACACGAGGATCCGAAAACTGGAAACGGAGAGCCTCGACGGCGTGATCCTTGCCGCGGCGGGGATCCGGCGGATGGGGTGGGTTGCACAGGTTTCCCAGTTTCTCCCCATGGAGATCATGCTCCCGGCCGTCGGCCAAGGGGCTCTCGGCATCGAGACTCGGCGTGGGGACGCCCGATGTCGCGACGCGGTTACCTTCCTCCACGATTCGGTGACCTTCTGCGAGGTCGGCGCCGAGAGGGCGTTCTTGAAGAGACTGGGCGGCGGTTGCCAGCTCCCGATCGCCGGTTTCGCGAAGAAGAGCGGTGGCGAGATCGCCTTGGAGGGGCTGGTCGGAGGCCTCGACGGGCGGGTGGTCGTCCGTCATCGGGTGACGGGACCTGCCGCGGCGTTCATGGCGCTCGGGGAAGGTTTGGCGGAGCGGATTCTAACAGAGGGCGGCCGCGCGCTGCTCGATGAGGCATATCGGAATGAGCCGGTGTGATGGTAGCCGTGACATGAGGAGAGAGCTTTGAAAATCTCCCCTTTTTGTCATTCCCGCGGAAGCGGGAATCAATAAAACCATTGGCATGACTGGACTCCTGCTTCCGCAGGACTGACAGGTTTATAGTTTCTTTTTGAAGTCGTCATTGAGGGAGAGATTCATGGGGGAGAAAGGCAAGGTTTATATCATCGGCGCCGGGCCGGGCGATCCGGGGCTGATCACCCTCCGCGGGGCGGAGTGCATCCGGGAGGCGGATGTGATCCTCTATGACTATCTGGTCAGCCCGGAGATCCTCCTCCATGCCGGAGAGAAGGCCCGCAGGATCTACGTCGGCAAACAGGGGGCCGATCACACCCTCTCCCAGGAGGAGATCAACCGGCGCCTCGTCGAGGAGGCCGGGCGGGGGAACGTCGTGGCCCGCCTCAAAGGCGGCGACCCTTTCATCTTCGGCCGCGGCGGCGAGGAGGCTGAGGTCCTCCGGGAGGCGGGCATCCCATTCGAGATCATCCCCGGCGTGACCTCCGCCATCGCCGTTCCCGCCTATGCGGGGATCCCGCTCACCCACCGGAACCACACCTCCGCCGTCGCCTTCGTCACGGGACACGAGGATCCGACGAAGGGAAAAAGCGACATCGACTGGGAGGCGCTTGCCGGGATCGGGACCCTCGTTTTTCTCATGGGGGTGATGAACCTCCCGGCGATCGCGGAGAACCTGATTCGATGCGGGAAAGCGGCGGAAACGCCGGCCGCCCTGATCCGCCGGGGAACGACGCCGGATCAGGAGACGCTGACCGGGACCCTCGGGGATATCGCGCGGAAGGCCGGGGAGCTTCATTTCGTCCCCCCTTCCATCCTCGTTGTCGGGGGGGTCGTCGGCCTCCGGGAGGCGATGAACTGGTTCGAGACGAAGCCCCTTTTCGGCCGGGGGATCGTCATCACGCGGCCGGAGGCTCAGACCGAAGGATTCGCGGGGCTCCTTCGGGCTCAGGGGGCAAGAGTGATCCCTTTTCCGGTCATCCGGATCGCCCCGCCGGAGAGCTGGGATCCGTTCGATCAGGCGCTCGACCGGCTCGAAACCTACAACTGGATCGTCTTCACGAGCACGAACGGGGTCTCCTCATTCTTCCGGCGTCTGCGGGAACGGGGGAGGGACATCCGGGACCTGAAGGGAATCCGGATCGCGACGATCGGCCCGACGACGGCCGCCGCGGTCGGAGCGCTCGGAATCCGCGTGGATCTCGTCCCGGAGGAGTTCATCTCCGAGGGAGTCGTCCGCGCCTTTGCCGGCGAGAATCTCCGGGGTTGCCGGGTTCTCCTCCCGCGGGCGGAACAGGCGCGATACGTCATCCCTGAGGGTCTGAAAAAAATGGGTGCGGAGGTCGATGTCGTGGCGGCCTACCGGACGGTCTGTTCGGACCGGGACGCCTCCGAGATTTTACCCCTTCTTGACGGGGGAAAGGTGGACGTGATCACATTCACAAGCCCCTCGACCGTGACCCACTTCCTCGGGATCATGGGGCCCGGTTTCCGTCTCCCGTCCAAGGTCCGGATCGCCTGCATCGGCCCGGTGACCGCCGCCGCGGCCCAAAATGCGGGCCTGACCGTGGACATCCTCCAGGAGCGCTACACGATCCCTGAGCTTGTGGATGCGATCGCGGCCCATTTCGAAAAACCTTTTTCAACTTCCCGTATGTCTTGAACGTAAGAACCCTCCGGCGAAAATCAGCGGCTACATATGGCGATCGCTGACACTCCGTGTATTCCGCCATCTAAAGCAGAATATTGAGGCCGAGAAATATTTGCACCAGATACAAGCAGAGAATGCCGACGCCTACGACAAAACTATACGATGGGCGGTCTTATAAGGATCATCTACAAGTCTTCAACCGAGTTCTTCACAGACGGCATGCTGAAAGAAATGTGCTTGCCTGATATTTCTGGTTACGGGGGTTAAGCGGCGCCTCAGGGAAGTGTTGCCGGCAGGACTGTTTCAACCGCCGGCCTTTCGTCCTCTTTCCTCCATGATCCTGATATAGGTATCTATTGTATTTGACGGAGGTGTTATTCTGTGTCCCTCCTCTTTCATTTTTAGTCGGATGGCATCGAGACTGCAAGTGGCGGCGCATTGGCCGCAACCGATGCACTTTTCCAGATCGACATGTGCGATGTTGTCCACGGCGATGGCCTTCATGGGACAGCGGTCCTCGCAGGCGCTGCAACCCGTGCATTCCTCTTCGCTGACCTGGGCGTAGTAATTGGCGCCAAGAAACAGAGCGGGGCTTTTTCCGAATTGGTTCGCATTTCTCAGAATGCCGCAGCAGCAACTGCAGCACATGCAGATGTTCATCGGCTTCTGCGAGTTCGTGGATTGCATGACCAGCCCGGCCTTGATGCCCTTTTTCAACACAAGGAGGGCCTCCTCCTGCGATATGGCACGGCCGATGCCGTTTTCCTCATAGAAATAGGCCGTTGTCCCGAAGGCCATGCACACCTCCAGTGGTGCGCTGCAGCCGTGACCGGCCATCTGCTGTTCGCGCCGGCATATGCATGGCAGAACTAAAATTTTAGACTGATTCCGGATGATCTTCTCAGTCTCGTCATAGGGCAGGATCGCCGTTTCTGCAGAAAGGCTTTCCGCTACCGGTATGACCCTCATCTGCTGGGTATTCAGCGGCGCCGCCTGCTTTAAAAGGTAGGGGATGAACTCATCAAAGTCACGGATCAGCTCCTCGTTGAGATTGTTGACCTGGAATTCCCAAATGCCCACAACAAATTGCAGGGCCATGAAGAGCCGCTGCCCACCCTTGGTCAGTCGGTTGATCAGGCCTTTCTTTGCCATGCTTTCGAGGATATCGGCCATGGCCTGTTCGTCATGATTCATCCGGGCGGCAATCGCCGAGGCCGTTTCGGGAAACAGCGTAAGGTGCATCGCAATCTCCGCCTCCCGGGGATCAAAAAGCCGTTTCAGTATCCTCAGTTCCACCCCCGATTCTGTGGCCGGGTAGCCGCCGGGAAGGTTGTCCAAGTGTTTTGCCAGTTTCCTGTAGATGTCTTCCATGATAGATCTCCCTGAATAGGTCATCGCGCACCCGGGTCGAAATCCTCGCTGTCGACCTGTCTGGCGCCACTGATGAGAATTTCCTTTTTACCGATGAACTATAAGGATTGTTGCATTTTCATGTCAAGACAATTCAGCTAAAATATAGTGACCTAATGCATTGAATATTTTACTGGTTGAATGTAACGGAACGGCTGTTGTGTGTCACGGGAAAACCAGTCATCAGGTGATTATGACCACCGGAAATTTCGCATTTTATATAAGCTGATGACATTCCCAAGCCATTGTGATATCCAGAAAAATGAAAGAACTTTTTGTTCCAAGGCGGAAATATAAAGGATTTTAAAAGATGCCATGATCGGAATCTCGAAACTTTACTGCGGGGCGGTGGAGCCGGGTGACGTCCTCCGGTATCGGCGGGAGTCCGCAAGTCTCCCCTCCCACCTGCTCCAGTTCTCGAAGGACAAGAAGCCGGTCGTCGTCTGGAACATGACGCGGCGGTGCAACCTGAGGTGCATCCACTGCTACGCCGGCTCGCGGAACATCGATTACCCGGACGAGCTTTCGATGGCGGAGGCGAAGACGATGATCGCGGATCTGGCCGCCTTCGGCGCGCCGGTCATCCTCTTCTCCGGCGGCGAGCCGCTGATGCGCGCCGACCTGCCGGAACTGGCGCAATTCGCCGTGGACCGCAGGATGCGGGCGGTCATCTCGACGAACGGAACCCTCATTACAGAAGAGAAGGCCCGGATCTTCCGTGAAATCGGCCTCTCCTACGTCGGGGTGAGCCTCGACGGGACAGAGAAGACACACGATCGCTTTCGGGGGACCGCCGGGGCCTTCGCGGCGGCGATGAAAGGACTCCGGATCTACCGGGACATGGGAATCAAGGTGGGCGTCCGCTTCACGATCAACCGCCACAACGTCGCCGACGTCCCGGCGATCTTCGACCTCCTCGAGGACGAGAACGTCCCGCGCTGCTGTTTCTACCACCTCGTCTATTCGGGGCGGGGTTCGAAGCTGGCGGCGGAGGACCTCTCCCACGCCGAGACGCGGGCGCTCCTCGACCTGATCATGGACCGGACGCGGGACCTCTTCGCCCGGGGGATCGGCAAGGAGATCCTAACCGTGGACAATCACGCCGACGGCCCGTACATCTA
>PLLC01000107.1:14697-94036 GCA_003141195.1 Syntrophaceae bacterium | reverse complement strand
ATTTCCTAAGATAAAGGTCTCGAAGATGGATCCGGGCAGGGGGATTTCATGTTTCCCGGGATCCGGGGGGAGAATCCAATGAGAATCGGTTTCGGCTATGACAGCCACCGTCTCACGGCGGGGAGAAGGCTGGTTCTGGGTGGGAAGGAGATCACGCACGAAAAGGGGCTTCTGGGCCATTCGGATGCCGATGTCCTGATCCATGCCGTCTGCGACGCGATCCTGGGCGCTGTCGGCGCCGGTGACATCGGCCGGCAGTTCCCGGACACGGATCCAGCCTATCGGGACATTTCCAGCCTGGTCCTCCTGGAACGAGTGCGGGCGCTTGCCGCCGCGAGGGGTTATCAGGTCTGTAACGTGGATTCGACGATTGTTCTGGAAAAGCCGAAACTGGCCCCCCATCTTCCGGCAATGGCGGAAAACATCGCCGGAGTCCTCCGGATTTCCTCTGCCCGTGTGAGTGTCAAGGCCAAGACGAACGAAGGGATGGGACTCGTGGGCGCCGGAGAGGGTGCCGTCGCCTTTGCCGTCGTCCTGGCCGAAGGAGAGAACGTCCCATAAAAATCCGGTTCATCCGGTTGATGAGACCTTTGAATTTCTGCCGAAACTTGGCAAATCGTCATTCCTGCGAAAGCAGGAATCAAGTCTTTTCAAGACCTTCTGGATTCCCGCCTGCGCGGGAATGACAAAATGGGGGTATTTTTCAAAGGTCTCGGTGTAATGAAAGACTCAATGTAGATAGAGAAACTGCATATGAACCCGGCAACGCATTTTCTGACTGGATGGTTGATCGCAAACGGGGATCACCTGGAGCGGAAAGACAGGACGCTGGTAACCTTGGCGGGGGTAATCCCTGATGCCGACGGCTTGGGGATCCTGACCAGCATTGCCTCCCAAGACCAGGGGGCGGGCCTGTAACTGTACGGCCAATATCATCATGTCCTTGCCCACAATGTCTTTTTCGGCCTTCTCCTTGCCGCCGCGGGCTATGCCCTGTCAAAAAAGAAAGGACCCACCACATTCCTTGTCCTTCTCAGTTTTCACATCCACCTGCTGGGAGATATCCTGAGCGGCCGCGGTCCGGACGGGACGATCTGGACTATCTCCTATCTGTTTCCTGTTTTGACGAACGTCCAGTTCTCCTGGTCCAGCCAATGGGAACTGAACGCCTGGCCGAATGTCGTCATCACGGCCGCCGCCTTGCTGCTGACGCTTTACCTGGCCTGGCGGCGGGGCTTCTCTCCTGTCAACATTTTTTCCGTCAAGGCGGACGAGGCCGTTGTCGCTGCGTTACGGAGCCGGTTTCCCGGTCAGCGTGAATAGGAAGGAGAGGCTTCGAATTACCTCAGCCCCTTTCTATTACTGATAACAAATACAAAGCTTCAGGGCGGCTGGCTGGGACTACTCATTGAATGCGGTTTGAACTGTGCAAATGCATGACAGCTTGTCATTTGCGATGAGCCTGCAAGACTTCAAATTAGGTCTACAGCAGGTTTGACAAAATTGAAATTTCCTTCCCCCAGCCGTTCCCCCGTGGTATATTATTTTGTACCTGAAAATCGGGGGGTGCCTATTCGGATGAGCATGGGGCGTCTTCGAATCCGCAGGTCGCCCGTTTGAGCCGGGTCGTACATGGCAATCGTTTAAACGATTGAATGAACTTGGACAAATATGTCCCTGAAAACTATTAAAATCTCAAACTAAAGGGAAATAAGGCTCCCTTCGTTGGGGCCGGAAGTGAAGGGAAACACACCGGTCTTAGAGTGGATTCAGGAAGATCAATATTTTCTAGAGATTTTCTAAACAGGAAGGAGCTTCATATGGCCGGGAATGGAATTGGCAGAAGGGATTTTATGAAGTCGACGGTTGCCGGATTCGGCGGATTTTTCTTCCTCGCTTCCAATGAAATAAAGCCGGAAGAAACGACGAAAAAACCTCCAAAGGAGCAAAAGTTCATCTATCGCACCCTTGGAAAAACAGGAATAAAGCTTCCAGTGATCAACATGGGGGTCATGAATTCCAGCAATCCCAATCTTGTTCGAGCCGCCTTGAATTCGGGCATGGTTCTTCTCGACACGGCCACGACTTATCAAAGAGGCACGAACGAGACGATGATCGGCGAAGTCATCAAGGAGCGGCCCCGGGATTCATACGTGATTGCCACCAAAGCACACCCGCCCACAGACCGCAGTACGGGACTCTACACGAAAGAGGCCACGGAAGAAGACTTTCAAAAGAAAATTGATGCCAGCCTGAAAAATTTGGGGCTGGATTACGTTGATATTTACCATCATCATGGGGTTTCAGTCAGAGAATCCGCCCTTTACGAACCGGTCCTGAAGGCCCTGGAAAAGGCCAAAAAAGCGGGCAAAATTCGCTTCATCGGAATCTCCACCCACAAGAATGAGCCGGAGGTGCTTCAGGCCGCAATCGATTCGAAATTCTACGACGTGCTTCTGACCACCTACAATTTCAAACAGAAACACCAGGCGGAGATAAAAGAGGCCATTGCCAAGGCTGCCGCGGCCGGCATGGGGGTGATCGTCATGAAGGCAATGGGGGGAGTGCAGTTGCAGGAGAGGGCGGAAAAACCCGTAGAACCCGTTCCCGCATTAAAATGGGTCCTGCAGGATTCCAATGTCCACACGATCATCGCCGGATTCACAACCTTCGACCAGATGAACCTCGACCTGTCGGTCATGAGAGATCAAACTCTTAAGAAATCCGAGAAGGCTCAATTGCAATGGGCAGCCTTTCAGACCGGATTATACTGTCAAGGCTGCGGCCAGTGTTTGAAGCAGTGCCCTCAGAAACTCCCCATCCCCGATCTGATGAGGGCTTACATGTATGTTTACGGCTATCGAAATCTCAGCCATTCCCAGGACCTTTTGCTTTCTCTGAATCTTCCCCCCCGGGTGTGCGGGGACTGCGCGGAATGTCTGGTGAAATGTTCGATCGGCTTCAACGTTTCAAGAAAGATTCAGGATGTGATCCGTCTCCGGGATGTACCTGCGGAATTCATTGCCTGATCGAAAATCAGTCCTCCACCGGATTGCGGTGAGGGTAAGAGGGTGAGGGCGGATAAGGAAGTAAGAGAATGAAAAAATTCAGTGCGGTCCAAAAAGCTTGTTTTCTTTGTTTTCCCTTTCTTTTGATTGGCTGGATGCTGGGGAATGGCGCATCCTTATGGGCCTCAGGTGAAAAGGGGGGGACCTATTCCTTTCCGGAAATGGCCGGATGGAAACAATCCGGTGAAATTCAAATTTTTTCACGGGCGAATCTGTATGACTACATTGACGGAGGGGCGGACCTTTATCTGAAGTACGATTTTCAGGAATTGAAGGTGGCTGAATACCAGAATGATCAGAAAGCTTCCGTAACCATTGAAGTTTACCGCCATAAAACCCCCATCCACGCTTTCGGAATCTACAGCCAGGAACGCCTCAACAATGCGAACTATCTGGAGGTTGGGGCTCAGGGGTACAGCGAAAAAGGGGTTCTAAACTTTCTGGTAGCCAACTACTATGTGAAAATGAGCAGCGTCGACGTCGGCCCTGAGGATCAGGTGGTATTGCTCACCTTTGCCAAAAAGGTTGTGGAAAATTTCGGGGGGAAGGGATCGCTGCCCTCCATCTTGTCCTCCTTCCCCCGTGAAGGGGAAAAGAAAAATTCCGAGAAATTTATTGCCAGGGAATTTCTGGGCTATTCCTTTTTTCATTCTGCTTTTACGGCTGATTACGAACTTTCGGGCAAGAAATTCAAACTCTTTCTCATCGAAGGGATAGACCAAAAAGACTGCTGGAATATGATCCAGGAATACCTTAAGCATACCGGAAATCTTCAAACTAAAGTCGAAGAGGGCCGCTACCAACTGAAAGATCCTTACCATGGAGGAATGGATTTTTATTGGAAGGGGAATTATATCTGGGGCGCGTTGGATCTTGATGACGAAACCCTTCGATCTAAGGTTCTAAAATTTTTTGCAGAGGCGTTGGAAAAGAAAAAATAAACCGTCCCCGCCGCTTGCGGCGGGGTATTAATCTGAGGGTTCCGCGGTCCGATTCGCCGCAAGCAGCGGGGAATACAACCCGAAGCGATTAAAATTAGCAATCCTCATCTTAATTATGAATTCTAATGGGAGGTAATTGCAAAACTCTTCNNTGGTACTTTTGCAATTACCTCAATATTCAATGTTGTCGATTCTAAAAAAACCGGGAATGACACAGTCATTGACCGCTATACAGGCCTGATTTGGCAACAAGACGGATCTGCAGCAATGACGACTTGGTATGAAGCCATAACCTTGGTGTCTTTATGGAATGGCAGGCAGTTCGGCGGCTACTCAGACTGGCGAATTCCTACACTGGAAGAATTGGCAACCCTGCTCAAACCCAGTAGTGACGAAAATCGCCCTCACATGTCTCCAGTATTTTCTCAGGAAAAGACATGGTGCTGGAGCTGCGATATATTTGGTCCATTATTGGCATGGCGTGCCAATTTTTTCAATACATGGGCTGAAACTGTGCCTAAGAAAGATCCATATTCCTACTTCAAAGCTGTCCGGGGTACGTTAAATAGCCATGCTCTGCACTAATAATCAGTGAAGTTATCCTGATGATGGAGCACGCTATAATTTGACAGGAAGCTTCGTTGCGCACTTACGAGTTGAAAGCTGCTACGCAACCGCATCGGCCTCAATCATTGACTACAATAATCGACAAGCATCTGATATGTTCGATATTGTAGATAAGATATAAGTCAGTCAAGGTTCAATTCAACAGATTATCAACTCAAAAGTACGCATGAACCGGATGAAGCAAAAATCTTTTTTACAAAGGAATGTTGTTGTGTTTCTTGGGGAGCCGGACCTCCGTCTTGTCCCGGAGCGCTTCCAAAAGGGTGACAATCCGTCGGCGCGTGTCCCGGGGACGGATGATCTCCTCGATCATCCCGAGACCGGCGGCGAAGTAAGGGTTGTTGAACTGTTCCTCGTAGGACCGGACCAGTTCCGCCCTCTTTCCTGCCGGGTCGGGCGCCGCGGCGATCTCCTTCCGATAGATGATGTTGCAGGCCCCTTCCGCCCCCATCACGGCGATCTCGGCCGACGGCCAGGCCATGACGTAGTCGGCCCCGAGATGCTTGCTGCACATGGCGATATAGGCCCCGCCGTAGTCTTTTCTCGTGACGACCGTGATCTTCGGGACCGTCGCCTCGGAATAGGCGTGGAGGAGCTTTGCCCCGTGGCTGATGATCCCCGCCCACTCCTGATGCGTACCGGGCATGTAACCTGGGACGTCCGAAAAGGTCAGAAGCGGGATATTGAAGGCGTCGCAGAACCGGATGAACCGGGAGGCCTTGTCGGAGGCCTGGACGTCGAGAACGCCCGCGTTGAACTTGGGGTTGTTGGCGATCACGCCGACCGGCAGGCCCATTACCCGGATGAAGGTGACGACCATGTTTTTCGCCCAGAGTTCATGGGGTTCGAACATCACGCCCCCATCCGCGACGGCCGCGATCACCCTCTTCATGTCGTACGCCCGGTTGGTTCGGTCCGGGATGATCGCGTCCAGTTCGGGACATTCCCGGTCCGGGCTGTCCGTGCCGGGCGCGATGGGCAGCGGGCTGTGGCAACTGTCGGGCAGGTAAGAGAGCAGCGTCCGGATCTTGGCGAGGCAGTCCTCGTCGCTCTCGGTGGCAAAGTGGCAGACGCCGCTCTTCGTCGCATGGGTGTTGGCGCCGCCCAGGTCGTCATGGCTCACCTCCTCGCCGATGACCGCCTTGATCACATCGGGGCCCGTGATGTACATGAAGCTGCTCTTTTTGACCATGAAGACCCAGTCCGTCAGGGCCGGGGAATAGACCGCCCCGCCCGCCGTGGGACCCATGATCGCCGTAATCTGGGGGATGTAGCCGGAGCCGATCGTGTTCCGGTAGAAGATGCCGCCGTAGCCCTCCAGGGAGGGGACCCCCTCCTGGATCCGGGCGCCGCCGGAGTCGTTCAGAGAAACAAAAGGCTTCCGGGCGCTGAGGGCCATGTCCATCACCTTCCAGATCTTTTTTGCATGCATCTCCCCGAGGCTCCCGCCGGCGCTGGTGAAGTCCTGGGCGGCCGCGAAAACGGTCCGGCCGTTGATCCGGCCGAAGCCGGTGATCACGCCGTCGGCCGGGATCTCCTTCTCCCCGAGACCGAACAGCGTCGAACGGTGCTTCACAAAAAGTTGAACCTCCTGAAAGCTCCCCGGATCGAAGAAGAGATTGACTCTCTCGCGCGCGGTGAGTTTTCCGAGCTCGTGCTGCTTGCGGACCATCTTCTCCCCGGCCATCGCCATCAGTGCCGCTTTTTTCTCTTCAAAAATCCCGATTTTTTCTTCTGTCAAAACCCTCTGATCGTTTCCCATCGTTCATCCCTCGCGCGATTGATTATGGCCGTCCCTGTCTGCTTCGTTCCGAAGTCTCCGTTGCGGCAGGACGGAATTTAGTGGCGTGCAACGCCCTCAAAGAGCTTCAGGGTAACCCAGGTCGTCCCGCCAGGATCCTTACTTGACCATCCCCCGGAAAGGCTTTCCGGACACTTTCCAGCTTGACCGGAACCGCCCTGTTGGGATATGCGGTTTATACCAGTCTTGTCCGGACTTTTTCAACAGAATTCATCGCCGCTTGGTTTCCTCAGCCGGCGCGAGCGGAACGAACCAGTTCAGGAAGTCTCCGGACAAGCCGGCGAAAAGACTTGGGATCGAGTCAGCGGAATCGTGAAACTTAAAGACATGAGAAATATCCAACTGATCGTCGAATATGACGGCACCGCCTATTGCGGCTGGCAACGCCAGGAAAACGGGCTTTCCATCCAGCAGGTCCTCGAGGAATCCATCGGCCGGATAACCGGCGAGGAGAGTCGGGTCATCGGCTCGGGTCGGACGGATGCGGGGGTGCATGCCATAGGCCAGGTCGCCCATTTCCACACCGCCTCCCGCCTCGGCGAGAGAAATTTTCTCATGGGGATCAACAGCCTTCTCCCGGCGGATATCGCCGTCCGGGAGGTCCGGGAGGTCGATCCCTCCTTTCGCGCTTGCTTTGATGTGAAAAGCAAGGTTTACGTTTACCGGATCTGCAACCGTCCGGTCCGGCCGGCCCTGGAACGACAGTACGCCTGGTTCGTCTGGACGCCCCTCGACCTGGAAAAGATCGAAGGGGCGCTGGACCTCTTCCGCGGGACGCATGATTTTTCCTCATTCTGTTCCACGCACACGGACAGCCCGGATCACGTCCGGACCATTCTCGATATCGGCGTGGGGAAAGATGACAAAGGCATGATCCAATTTTCCTTGGAAGCAGACGGCTTTCTGAGGTATATGGTGAGAACCATCGTCGGTGCCCTGGTCGATATCGGCCGGGGAAGACGCTCCCGGGAGGATGTGGCCGGAATTCTGGCGGCGAAGGATCGTAGAAAGGCCGGCCTCACGGCGCCGCCGCAGGGGCTGTTTCTCAAGGAAGTGAGATACGGATGAAGATACTCATTCTGGGACACAGGGGAATGCTGGGAAGCGATCTGATGCTCCGCATGATGGCCGCTCACGATGTGACGGGAAAGGATGTGGGTGATTTCGACATCACAGTGGAGGACGACTGCGGGTGCGTGATCGCGGAATGTTCGCCGGATGTCGTCATCAACGCGGCCGCCTATACGAATGTGGACGGTTGCGAGACGGATCGCGAGCGTTGTTTCGCCGTCAATGCCGTCGGCGTGAAGAATATCGCCCTTGCCTGCCGGGGGAAGGGCATCCGGATCGTCCATTTCAGCACCGATTACATCTTCGACGGACGGAAGGAGACCCCGTACGTCGAAGAGGATGAACCGGCCCCGCTGAACGTCTATGGGGCTTCCAAACTGGAAGGAGAGCGGTTTCTCCAGGCCTTTTCCGACCGCTGGCTTCTGATCCGGACGGCCTGGCTCTATGGCAAAAACGGCAAGAATTTTGTGAAGACCATTCTGGAAAAGGCCGCCGCGGTCAAGACCCTGGATGTCGTGGACGATCAGATCGGCGCCCCTACCTATTCCTGGGATCTCGCCGCAGCCGTTCAGTTGCTCGTTGAGGGGGGGCATGAGGGTCTTTTTCATCTGACCAACCGCGGCCGGTGCAGTTGGCATGAATTTGCGTGCAAAATAATGCAATATGCGGGGAAGAACGATGTGACCGTCCGACCGATCCCGTCGGCGGACCTGGCGCGGCCCGCGGTCCGACCTGCCTGGAGCGTGCTCAGTTCCCGGAAGTTCTCGGAGGCAACCGGCAAGACCATGAGATTCTGGCAGATCGCCCTCCAGGATTACCTGGAGAGGACGGGCTGCCGCAAATAGAGCCGGGAGAGGGAAAGAGGCGGCTATGCGGATATAATCTCAATTTGAATTGGACTTGACACCCCCCGGGGGAGCTTGTGTTATAATCCGTTGATTGCCGATATTGTAGCATATTTTCCGATGGCGGCGGGTCCTGATCATCCTCGACCAAAGAACGCCGGGACCGCGCGGCAATAAATGGGATTGTCTAAACGGGGACCGCAGGGGCCGGCCAGAGGGTCCGTTGCGGTCTTTTTGCATCGAGATCGCGAGAGGGGAAAATTATTGGGGAAAATCATCGTTCTGCCGGAGACGCTGACCCACCAGATTGCCGCGGGCGAGGTGGTCGAAAGACCGGCGTCCATCGTCAAGGAACTTTTGGAGAACGCCCTGGATGCAGGGGCCACGGAAATCTCTGTGGAACTGGAGAGGGGTGGTTGCCAGACCATCCGTGTGACCGACAACGGGGAAGGGATCGAGCCGGAGGATGTACCCTTGGCCTTTGCCCGCCACGCGACGAGCAAGATTGCGGTGTTCGAGGACCTTTACCGAGTCCGTTCCTTCGGCTTCCGGGGCGAGGCCCTGCCCAGCATCGCCTCCATCTCCCGCGTGGAGATGGTGACCCGTCGGGTCGCGTCGCCCGTCGGCACCCGGGTGATCATCGAGGGAGGGGCGATTCAGGAGCAAACCGATGCGGGCTGTCCGGCCGGCACATCCATTCGGGTCAGCCGCATCTTTGAACCGGTTCCCGTTCGCCGAAAGTTTCTCAAGGGCGACATGACCGAACAGGGGTACTGCCTCGACTGGATCACGCGCCTCGCCCTCGCCCAGCCGGGAGTTCGACTTCGGGTGTCCGCGGGCGGCCGGACGCTCCTGAATGTCCCGGCTGCAAAGGATCTTGCAGAGAGGATTGCCCTAACCCTGGGTCGGGATTTCCGGGGCCAGCTCGTCCCGGCCGCGGGAGAGAGGGATGGTGCGGCGCTCAAGGGGTTCGTTTCCCGTCCGGAATTCACCCGCTCCAGCACCGCCCAGATATACCTCTATGTGAACGGCCGGTTCGTCAAGGATTATCTCCTGAACCACGCGGTCATGACGGCCTGCCGACGGATCATCGAGCCCCGGCGTTATCCGGCGGTCATTCTTTTTCTGAGTGTGCCGCCGGGGGATGTTGACGTGAACGTCCATCCCACGAAGATGGAGGTCCGCTTCCGGAATCCGCGGGGGATCTACGCCCTGATCGTGGAGACCCTGAGTGGCGCGATCGGCGCGGGGTCGCCGACGGCAGAACAGAGAACCGGATCGTCCGACGCAGGGCGCAGCGCCTATGCCGCACGCGTCGAGGAGGCCCTGAAACGATACCGGATCTCCTCGGGTCCCGAAAAGCTCTTCTTCGGTCGCCCGGCCGGACTTAATAAGGAAACACCGATCGCACCGCCGCAGCCGATTTTCCGGGAATCTCAGCCGGAATCGGAACAGCCGAAGGAAGGATCTCGTTTTATCGATCTGGTTTATCTCGGCCAGGTGGCGGGGACCTACCTCGTCTTTGCGGGGGGGGAGGGGATGGTTCTCGTCGATCAGCATGCCGCCCATGAGAGGATCCTGTTCGAGGGGCTGAAAAGGCGGGCGGCAGAGACGCAAGGGGGCGCGCCCGGACAGCGTCTGCTCTTGCCCGAGGTGGTCAGTCTCTCCCCCCGCGATCTTTCCTTCCTGACGGAATCCATCCCTCTTCTCGAGGAGGCGGGGATGGAGGTGGAGGCCTTCGGCGGGGATTCCGTTGTCGTCAAGGCCATTCCCGCCTTCCTGTCCGATGCGGATGTGCGGACATTGATCGGCGATATCCTGGCGGGATGTATGGAAGGGGATCGCAATCTGCCGCTGACGGAGAGGCGGGAGAAAATCTTTACTGCCCTCGCCTGCCGGGCGGCCGTCAAGGCAAACCGGCCGCTGAGCGGTCCGGAGGTTGAGAGCCTTTGCCGTGATCTTGATGCGCTCCCCCGCGCCGCCACCTGCCCGCACGGCAGACCCCTGACGGTTGCCATCTCCATAGGCGAGCTGGAAAAGCTGTTCAAGAGGAGATAGCCCAAGCATGGCCGGTTTTGACATCCCCAAACCCAGGCTGATCTGCATCCTTGGACCGACCGGCGTCGGAAAAACAGAGATGGCTCTGGAGCTGGCCAACCAGTGGGGCGGCGAGATCGTCAGCGCCGATTCCATGCAGGTTTACCGGCACATGGATATCGGCACGGCGAAGCCCACGCCGGAAGAGCGGAGGCGCATTCCCCACCACCTCCTCGATGTGGTCGATCCGGATGAGCCCTTCGATGCCTCGCGGTATATCGAGCTGGCCAACAGGGTCATTGCCCATCTGCAGCGGGAGAAGAAGCCGATCTTCGTCGTCGGGGGAACAGGCCTCTATATTCGGGCCCTCCTGGGGGGATTGATTGACGGACCAGGTGCGAACGAGGTCTTGCGGCGGGAACTCAAGGAGGAGATGAAAAACTTTGGGAAGGAACATCTCTATGAAATACTGCAGGCAAGGGATGGCCGGGCCGCCGCTCAGATCCATCCCCATGACGGTGTCCGGATCATCCGCGCCCTGGAAATCCTGGAGCTGACGGGCCGGTCCATTGTGGAGCATCAGGAGGAACATGGTTTCCGTGAGGCGCCCTACGAGGCCCTCCGGATCGGTCTTGGGTTGGACCGGGAACGACTGAACGACCGGATCGACCGGCGGACGGACCGGATGATCGCGGAAGGTTTTGTGGAAGAGGTCCGGCGGCTTCTCGATATGGGCTATGGAGGATCTCTCAAGACGATGCAATCATTAGGATATCGGCACCTGGTTTCCTTTCTCGCGGGACGGCAGAGCCTGGAGGAGGCGGTCCGTCTGATCAAACGGGATACCCGCCGCTACGCGAAAAGACAGATGACCTGGTTTGCAGCCGACCGGGATGTCGTCTGGCTCGATCCGGGGGATGTCGAGGGGGCGGCGACGCGGATCGGCCTCTTTCTATGAACCCAGGGTGAAAATGCCGATGCGCGAGGAACATCTGCGGTGAAAATTTCCCTTTTCTGGAGCGTTATCGGGGATTCACTTTCGAGAAAGCGGGGAATTTTCTTGACTTCAACAGGGCATGAAGCTAAAAAAAGTGTAGCGATGTAAGGAAAATGACAGGCTTGGAAGGGAGAGGCCCCCACAGAAAGGAGAAGACGATGATCAACCGAATCAAACCCATGAGCCTCTTCCGGTTCCTGGTGGTTGTAGCCGCAGGCGTCCTCATGATCTCCTGCGGACCGAAGGCGCAACCGCCCCTGAGCAAGCTCGATACGCCGGAGCATCATACTTTTACAGGAATCCGGTTGCTGAATCAGGAGAAATTCACCGATGCGGGTCGTGAATTCGAATTCGCCCTGGGGCTGGATCCGCGATATGCGAAGGCCCACGCCGGGATCGGACTCGTTAAGGCCTATCAAGGTGACTTTACAGGCGGACTGGAGTCCCTCAAACAGGCGGAGAAGCACGTCCGGAGCGATGAGGAGAAGATTTTCGTCCGGGTGGGTTATATCCGTGTGAATACCCTGAGCCATGCGGCGTGTTTGCGCATCGGAACCGAATGCAAGCCCGATGATGCCTGGTTGAAATACTCGAAAGATGCCTTCGACCAGGCGGTGCTGATCGATCCCGAGGCTGCCGCTGCCTATTATTTTATGGGAGAGTGCTACCTGACGGCGCTCGATCTGGATCAGTCCGGAAGGATGTTCAACCGGGCCCTGAATATGAACGGGGAATACGTCAAGGAGGCCGACGGCCGGTGGAAGCTGGTGCAGAAGATCAAGCGGGCGATGCCGGGGACCGTGACGGGGGAAAAGATTGCGCTGGTCGAACGAATCACCCGGGCGGAAGTGGCGGCCCTCTTCCTGGAGGAGCTGAAGATCGACACCCTCTATGCCCGGCGGACATCGAAGAACTTCGACACGGCCTTCCAGGATCCGGAAAAAGCCAAGTGGACCGCCGCCGGACGGACCAGCGCGGCGGATATCAGCAGCCATCCGCTTCGGGCGGACATCGAAGGGATTATCCGGATCGGCATGCGTGGCCTCGAGGTCTATCCGGATGGAAGCTTCCGGCCGGATGAGCGGGTGGACCGGGCGACCTACGCGATGATGATCGAGGATATCCTGATCAAGGTCTCGGGGGACAATGCCCTGGCGACGCGGTTCATCGGCAGTTCTTCCCCCTTTCCCGACCTGCGGGCCGATCTCCCCTATTTCAATGCAGTGATGGTGGTGACCTCGCGGGGGCTCATGGAGGCGAAGGATATGGCGTCGGGTGCATTTTCCCCGCTCGATCCGGTGGATGGAGCGGATGCCCTGCTTGTGATCCGCAAGATGAGGGACGAATTGCGCTATTAACAGGCTGTTGAAAAACACCCATCTGCTGCGTTTCCCTCATNNTTTTGAACAGCCTGCAAAAGAGATTTTTTCAACATGTTATTAAATGCAAATTCGAATTGGATGGGGGCTTGCGGTCACAGATGGGCGGCGCGGTTTGGCGACGTCGGTCTGCGCCGGAAGCCCTTGATTTTTAAAATGCCCTAAAAATGAGAGTTGAGAGCGGAGAGGTGTAAAAATCCTCCTTGCTCCGGATGCGACTGGAGAAAATGAATGGGGAACGGTGCGCTACCCAAGAGTTATGAGCCCCGCGAAGCAGAGCTTAGATGGTATCAGTATTGGCTGGATCATGATTTCTTCCATGCGGCGGACAGGGGTTCGAAGAAGCCGTTTTCCATCGTCATTCCGCCGCCGAATGTCACGGGGATGCTCCACATGGGGCATGCCCTGAACAACGTCCTCCAGGACATCTGCTGCCGCTATCGGAGGATGCAGGGCATGAACGTCCTCTGGATGCCGGGGATGGACCATGCCGGGATCGCCACGCAGAATGTCGTCGAACAGGAACTGGCAAAGGAGGGACTGACTCGCCACGACCTCGGCCGGGAGAAGTTCATCGAGCGGGTATGGGAGTGGAAGGCCCGATACGGCGGGGTCATTATCCACCAGCTCAAGCGGCTCGGCTGTTCCTGCGACTGGTCGCGCGAGCGTTTCACGATGGATGAGGGGCTTTCGAAGGCCGTCCGCGAGGTGTTCGTCCGCCTTTACAACGACGATCTCATCTACCAGGGGGATTACATCGTCAACTGGTGCCCCCGCTGCCGGACCGCCATCTCCGATCTGGAGGTCGAGTACCACCCGGAGGGAGGTCATCTCTGGAGCATCCGGTATCCCTTTGCGGAGGGAGAGGGAGGGATCGTGGTCGCTACGACGCGGCCGGAGACGATGCTCGGCGATACGGCGGTGGCCGTCAATCCCAACGACGAACGCTATCGGAGGATGATCGGCAAAGAGGTGATTCTCCCCTTGGTCAATCGGCGGATTCCGATCATCGCCGATGACTATGTCACGATGGAATTCGGTTCCGGCGCCGTCAAGATCACGCCCGCATCCGACCCGAACGACTTCGCCATGGCGAGCCGGCATGGGCTTCCGATCCTCCGGATTATGGATGAGAACGCCGTGATCAACGAAAATGGCGGGGCCTATCGGGGTCAGGACCGCTACGAGTGCCGGAAGAACGTTGTCCGTGACCTGGAGGCAGGTGGATATCTCGTGGGCACCGAGCCGTATACGCACAATATCGGCCAGTGCTACCGCTGCAAGACCGACATCGAACCCGCCGTTTCCCGGCAGTGGTTCGTCCGGATCGCCCCCCTCGCCAAAGAGGCGATCTCCGCGGTGGTTAAGGGAAAGACCCGCATCGTTCCGTCGACCTGGGGGGCCACCTATTTCGAGTGGATGAACAACATCCGCGACTGGTGCATCTCGCGGCAGATCTGGTGGGGCCACCGGATCCCCGTCTGGACCTGCGAGGGGTGCGGGAAGGTGATCGTCGCCGCACAGGATCCCGACTGCTGTCCCGACTGCAGCAGCGCGAAGCTGCGTCAGGAGGAGGATGTCCTCGATACCTGGTTCAGCTCGGGTCTCTGGCCCTTCTCGACGCTGGGGTGGCCCGAGAACACGGAAGCCCTGAAGACCTTCTATCCCACGTCGCTGCTGGTGACCGGTTTCGACATCCTCTTCTTCTGGGTCGCCCGGATGATGATGATGGGGCTCTACGTGATGAAGGAGGTCCCCTTCCGGGACGTCTACCTCCACGCCCTTGTCCGGGACGAGAACGGCGAGAAGATGAGCAAATCGAAGGGGAACAGCATTGATCCCCTGGAGATGATGGACAAATTCGGGACGGACGCCTTCCGGTTTACGCTGGCCGCCTTCACCGCCCAGGGGCGGGACGTCCGGATGTCGGAGGAGCGGATCGAGGGGAACAAGTTTTTCGTGAACAAGATCTGGAATGCGACGCGATTCTCCATGATGAATCTGGAGGATTACGATGCGGCGGTTCCCGTCCGCAAGGAGGATGCATCGATCGCAGACCGCTGGATCCGGGCGAGGCTGAACCGCACCATCGCAGAGGTGGTCCAGGGGCTGGACGAATACCGTTTCAACGACGCCGCGGCGGCCGTCTACCAGTTCGTCTGGCATGAGTTCTGCGACTGGTACCTGGAACTGACCAAACCGGTCCTCTACGGCGGGGAAAATCCGGCGGGGAGGCGGGCCGCCCAGAAGACCCTTCTGGAGGTCCTTACGACATCACTCAAGCTGCTCCACCCCTTCATGCCTTTCCTGACCGAGGAGATTTGGCAGACCCTGGTCGCGGACGGGACCTCCATCATGGTCAGCAAATTCCCCGCGGCGGACGATGCCTTCCTGGATTCCGAGGCGGAGAGGGAGATGGCGCAGATCATGGAGGTGATCACCCGCATCCGGAACATCCGCGGGGAGATGAACGTGGCGCCGTCGCTGAAACTGAAGGTGACCCTTACGGCGTCCTCCGAAGATCTGAGGGCTACGCTGGAGAAGGGACGGGTCTACATCACGAATCTGGCCAATCTGGAGAGGCTGGACATCACCGGTCTGATGACTGAACCGAAGGGGGCCGCCACGGCGGTGGCGGGTCCCGTGCATGTCTACGTCTTTCTCGCGGGGGTGGTCGACATCGGGGGAGAGAAGGGCCGTCTCGGGAAGGAGATCGCGAAGGTGGAAAAGGATCTGGCCGTCGTTTTAAAGAAACTGGCCAACCCGGAGTTTCTGGCGAAGGCGGCGGAGGCGGTCGTGAAGAAAGAGCAGGAGAAGGCCCGGGGGCTCGGGGAGAAGAAGATCGCCCTAAGTGCGGCCCTGAAGAGAATCGCATCTCTTGAGGCCGGCAGTTCCGGCTAAACCCATCACCACCCCAGCCCTCCCCTTGAAAGGGAGGGAGGATAAGGGAGGAAAGACCATGTGGTCGCGTCAAGTGTTGACGGAATTGATCGGCACGGCCCTCGCTGAGGATATCGGGGCGGGGGACGTTACGACCGGGGCGGCGCTCCGGGGGGATGAGACGGGCCTCGCCCGGGCGACGGCCAAGGCGGAGCTGGTTGTGGCCGGGATCGCGGTCTTCGGAGAGGTGTTCCAAGCACTGGACACCACCCTGACCTTTATGCCCCGGAAACGGGACGGGGAGAAGGCGGTAAAGGGGGAGATTCTTGCAGAGATCTCCGGCAACCTCGCCTCCATCCTGACCGCGGAGCGGGTCGCCCTGAACCTCCTGCAGCGGATGTGCGGGATTGCCACCCTCACCCGGCGATATGTCGATAAAATCGCGGGAATGCATGCAAAAATCCTCGATACCCGGAAGACCGCGCCCGGCCTCCGGATCCTCGACAAGTACGCCGTCCGCGCGGGCGGCGGGTGCAACCACCGTTTCGCCCTCTATGACGGGGTGCTGATCAAGGACAACCACATCACGGCGGCGGGCGGGATCGGACCGGCCGTGCGGCGGGTCCGCGAGCGGGTTCCCCACACCCTGAAGATCGAGGTGGAAGTAAAGAATCCGGCGGAACTGGAGGAGGCCCTGGCCGCCGGTGCAGACTCTGTCCTCCTGGACAACATAGGCCTTCCGGAGATGGTCGCCGCGGTGAAAAGGGTCGCGGGGAGGATCCCGCTCGAGGCCTCGGGGAACATGACGCTGGAACGGGTCCGGGAGGTGGCCGCAACGGGTGTGGACCTCATTTCGGTGGGCGCCCTGACCCATTCCGCGGCGGCGGCGGATATCTCCCTCAATGTGGTCCAGGTGGAAAAAAGTGAGGCGTGAGGCGTAAAGGCATCCCCATTCCGATCTCCTCATGCCTGATGAATCATGGAAAGAATGCAATTCGACGCAAAGGCCCTCCAGTCGAGACTGACCGGGAGAAAGATGGGCTGGCTGCTCCACTATCGGGAGACGGTCGATTCGACAAACCGCTTCGCCATGGGGCTTGCGCGCGAGGGAGCGCCCGAGGGAACGGTGGTCCTCGCCGACCGTCAGACCGCCGGAATGGGACGTCTGAACAGGGCCTGGCAGTCGCCGCCCGGTTGCAACCTCTACCTTTCCGTCATTCTTCGCCCTGCGGTCGCTCCACCGGAGGCCTCACGGATCACCCTTCTAACGGGGGTGGCGGTCGCGGAGGCGATTGCTTCGATCTGTCCTGCGGGAGTGGGGATCAAATGGCCGAATGATGTCCAGATCCGGGGCAGGAAGGTCTGCGGTATCCTGACGGAAATGGCAACGGCCGGGGGATCGCGCGCGGTGATCATCGGGATCGGCCTGAACGTGAACATCAAGAGGGAGAATTTCAATCCGGGGCATCGGGACACCGCCACATCGCTTTGGGAGGAGACGGGTCGGGAGCATTCCCGGGAGGATATGGCTTTTTTGCTCTGTGAGCGGCTGGAACGGTGGTATGAGACCTTCCTGCATGCGGGATTTGCGCCGGTAAGGGAGGAATGGCTCGCCCGGTCGGATATGGCGGGGAAGCGCGTCCGGGTTCTCTTCCGGGGTGAGGTGCAGGAAGGGGTGGTGGAGGGCATCGACCGGGACGGGGCGCTTCTTCTCGCCGACGGGCAGGGAGACGTCCGGCGGATCACGGCGGGCGACGCCACGATCATGAAGGAGTGAAGCATGCTTCTGGTCATCGATGTGGGAAACACGAATACGGTCCTTGGTCTTTACGACGGGGAGGAGCTGGTCCACGACTGGCGGATCCGGACGGTCATCGATCATACCGTCGACGAGTACGGGATGCTCATCCTCAACCTCTACAAGAACAGCCGGATCAGTTCCAAGGCCATCAAGAGCATCATCATCTCCTGCGTCGTGCCGCCGATGCTCAACATCCTCGAACCTCTCTGCCAGAAGTATTTCGGCATCCAGCCACTCATCGTCGGACCCGGTGTGAAGACGGGCATGCCCATCTTCTACGACAACCCCAAGGAGGTGGGGGCGGACCGGATCGTCAATGCCGTTGCCGCCTATGAGAAGTACAGGCGCGCCCTGATCATTGTCGATTTCGGCACCGCGACAACCTTTGATTACATCTCACCCAAGGGGGAGTACATGGGCGGCTGCATTGCCCCGGGGATCATGATCTCCAGCGAGGCCCTCTTCGAGAGGGCTTCCAAGCTCCCCCGGGTAGAACTCTGCAAGCCCCGCTTGATCATCACCAAGGATACGGTGAGCGGCATGCAGGCGGGCATAATGTACGGCTATGCGGGGCTTGTCGATGGGATCGTCGAGCGGATGAAGGCGGAAAGCGATTCCAAACCGCTCGTGGTGGCGACCGGGGGACTTGCAAAGCTCATTTCCGGGGTGGCGAAGCATATCGACGTGGTCGACGAGATGTTGACCATCGAGGGGCTGCGCATCATCTTCATGCGGAACCTTAAAAAATGTGAGGCGTGAGGCGTAAAAACCACCCCTTTGTCCGAGGGAAAAGATGCTGAATGTGGGCTTGACAGGCGGGATTGCCTGCGGTAAATCGACCATCGCCCGGATGCTGGTGGAGAAAGGGGCCATCCTCATCGACTTCGACGACCTTGCTCATGCAGTCGAAGAGCCGGAGGGGCCGGTGTGGCGGGGGATTGTCAGCCATTTCGGAGAAGGGATCCTCCTTCCGGATCGGCAGATCGACCGCCGTAAATTGGGTGCAATCGTCTTCGCGGATCGGGAGAAACGGGATATCCTCAACCGTCTTGTCCACCCGGCGGTCTTTGCCGAGTGGCGCAGGCAGCTCGGGGAAATCGAAAAGACAAGGGCAGATGCCATCGTCCTTTCCGACGTCCCGCTCCTCATCGAGGCCGGCCTGAAGACGATGGTGGATGTGGTCTTGCTCGTTTACCTCCCCCCGGAGGGGCAGATCCGCAGGCTGATGGCGCGCAACGGGTTCACCCGGAAAGAAGCGGAAAGAAGGGTTGCCGCGCAGATGCCGATCGGAGAGAAGATCCCCCAGGCCGACATCGTGATCCGCAATGAGGGGTCCGTCGAAGAGACAAGCCGCGCGGTCAGTCAGGTTTGGGAGGAGCTGCGCGGGCGCGGGCGAACGCAACGCTTGCCGGACGTCTGATTTGAAGATGAAACATCCCGCCGTCCGCGCGGATATGGAAACAGGGAGGTTGATCCATGATCGGAAAGAATGTGGCGGCGGATTTTTCGGCAAAGGTTTCGGAACCGGAAATCGATCCTAGAACCTATGTGCACCCCCTGGCGTCGGTCATCGGGAATGTGCATCTGGGGAAAAATATCATGGTTTCGCCGACGGCCTCCATCCGCGGGGATGAGGGACAACCGCTCTTTGTCGGCGACGACTCGAACGTCCAGGACGGCGTGGTCATCCACGCCCTGGAGACGGAGATGAACGGCAAGCCCGTGGTGAAGAACCTCTGCGAGGTCAATGGTCAAAGGTACGCCGTCTATGTCGGAAACCGGGTTTCCCTGGCCCACCAGGTCCAGATCCACGGGCCGGCCGTTGTCCTCGATGACACTTTTGTCGGGATGAAGAGCCTGGTTTTCAAGTCCGCCGTGGGGAGGCATTGTATCGTCGAACCCGGCGCGCTCCTGATGGGGGTCCGGGTGGCCGATCACCGGTATGTCCCGGCCGGATCGGTGGTGAAGACGCAGGCCGAGGCCGATGCCCTTCCCGAAATCACCGCGGAATATCCCATGAAGGAGATCAATCACGGGGTCGTTCATGTGAACAAGGCCCTTGCCCGGGGCTATCTTGCGGCGTCACGGTAGGCCTTTCCCGTTCGTAAAGAAGCAGCTTTTGCGCAACGAATTGTCGGCGCCCTCGTGGTGATCACGGATATAAAAATCACGGTTTTTTTATCCATCAACGACCTTACCGGTCGTATTCACCATACCGTACCCAGGAAGAAACGCGCGGAGAATAAAAAAGGCGCCCTAAGAAAGGGCGCCTTTTTACGTAGGTTTACAAACCCGTATTAGAGTTTTTCACTGCTGATCCGCATTCCAAAGAAGGAGCGGTAGACGAAGACGAGCGCGATCAGGAAGAAGAGCAACGCGAGGCCGAGCCTGAGACCTGCGTTCTGCATCGTCACGGCGATTTCCACGGACAGCAGACCGAAGAGCGTAGTGAACTTGATCACGGGATTCAGGGAGACCGAGGAGGTATCCTTGAACGGGTCGCCGACGGTGTCGCCGACGACGGTGGCCTCGTGCAGCGGCGTGTTCTTCTGCTTGAGATCCACTTCGACGATCTTTTTGGCGTTGTCCAAACAGCCGCCGGCATTGGCCATGAAGATCGCCTGGAAGAGGCCGAAGAAGGCGATGCCGATCAGATAGCCGATGAAGAAGTAGGCATTGAAGAAGGCAAGCGCCAGGGCCATGAAGAAGATGACAACGAAGATATTGATCATCCCCTTCTGGGCGTAGATCGTGCAGATCTTGACGACTTCCTTGCTGTCGGCGAGGGAGGCTTCCTTCTTGTCCAGTTTGATGTGGTCCTTGATGTAAACGACGGCCCGGTAGGATCCCGTCACCACGGCCTGTATAGAGGCGCCGGTGAACCAGTAGATGACGCAGCCGCCCATGAGGAGGCCCAGGATGATCTCCGGCTGGACCAGGCTGAGCTTGGCGACGACGTTCCCAAAGAGGCCTTCCAGCAGGATGATGATCCCGAAGACCATGGTCGTAGCCCCGACGACGGCGGTGCCGATGAGGACCGGTTTGGCGGTGGCCTTGAAGGTGTTCCCCGCGCCGTCCGCAGATTCGAGATAGTGTTTCGCCTTTTCGAAATCCGTTTCGCAACCAAAGTGTTTCCTGACGACTTCCTTCGCGTCCTCGCGGCTTTCAATCATGGAGAGCTCATAGATGGACTGCGCGTTGTCCGAGACGGGGCCGAAGCTGTCCACGGCGATCGTGACCGGCCCCATGCCTAGAAAACCGAAGGCGACGAGACCAAAAGCGAAGACCGGGGCGGCGAACTTGAATGCATCGGGCATCAGGGATATGACTGAACCGCTCTGGGAGACGAGATAGGCGATGAACATCAGGATCAGGATCGTGAGCCCCTCCCAGAAGGCGGAGAAGTTCCCGGCGACCAGGCCGGAAAGGACGTTCAGCGACGCTCCCCCCTGGCGGGAGGCATTGACGACCTCTTCGCAGTGGCGGGAGTTTGTGCTGGTGAAGACCTTGGTGAATTCGGGAATCAGCGCCCCGGCGATGGTCCCGCAACTGATGATGATTGACAAGGCCAGCCAGGCGGAGATTGAACCTCCCACGGCGGGCAGGTCGTTCAGCAGGAGATAGCTCGCGATGAAGGTGACGATGATGGAGACGCAGGAGGTGATCCAGACCAGGTTGGTCAGGGGTTGCTCAAAATCAAACTCCTTCTTTCCGGTGTAGAGGGATTTGCTGGCGGCGTCGTTGAGGAAGTAGGAGGCAAGCGAGGTGAGGATCATGAGAATGCGCATCGCGAAGATCCAGACGATCAGCTTACCGCCCATGGCCGGGTTTGTTGCAAGAGACAGGGCCAGAAAGGCGATCAGGGCTACGCCTGTAACGCCGTACGTCTCGAAGCCGTCCGCCGTGGGACCGACGCTGTCGCCCGCGTTGTCGCCCGTGCAGTCCGCGATGACGCCGGGGTTTTTCGGATCGTCTTCCGGCAGGTGGAAGATGATCTTCATGAGGTCGGAACCGATATCGGCGATCTTGGTGAAGATGCCGCCGCAGATCCGGAGCGCGCTGGCGCCAAGGGATTCACCGATGGCAAACCCGATGAAACAGGCGCCGGACATCTCCTTGGGGATGTAGGCCAGAATCAAAATCATGAAAAAGAGCTCGATGCTGACGAGCAGAAGGCCGACGCTCATTCCGGAACGGAGACAGATGTTCACCATGCTGAGGGGATTGCCGCTCAGGGAGGCGAAGGCCGCCCGGGAGTTGGCCACCGTATTGATGCGGATGCCGAACCAGGCCACGCCGTAGGAACCGAGGATCCCCATGATGGAGCAAAAAAGGATCATCGCGACCGCGCCGATCGTGTTGCCCTGCAGGCCGATGAAGTAATAAATGATGCAGATGGCGATCAGGACCCAGAGGCCGGCGAGGAATTTCCCCTGCTGGAACAGATAGGTCTTGCAGGTTTCCCAGATCGTGTCGGAGACGTCCAGCATGGCCTGGTGCGAGGGGAGGTTCTTCGTCTGGGTGTACTGAAACCAGCCGAAGATCATGCCGATCGCACAGATGAGGAGCCCGATATTCAGAATGGTCAACCCGCCGAGCGAGCCGCCAATGAAGCTGACTTGGGTCAGATCGGGGATCTTGATGTCCGCTTCACCTGCAAAGGCCATGGGGGTCATCAAGAAAAAGATGATGCCGAGTGAATAGAAAAGAGACCAGAGACCGCGTTTTCCGATACACATGTTTCAACCCTCCTTGATTAAGTTAGTCTTTTCTTCTCCATGATGTTTTTCCATAGCTGCTTGGATCCCGGAGGTCAGGATGTCCGTCACGGCCTCCGCTGCCTTTGTGGTCAGTTGTGGGAGATAATCCATCTCTTCTTTAGAGAAGGGTTCCAGGACATACCCCTCGACCATGGTCTTGCGGGCCGGTCTTCCGATGCCGAACCTGACTCTGATGAAGTCCTGTCCGCCAAGATGATCCATGATGGAGATCAGTCCCTTATGACCTCCGTGACCTCCGCCCGCCTTCAGCCGGATCGTCTGAAAGGGCAGGTCCAGGTCATCATGCACGACGATAACATCCTCAAGGTCTATTCGGAAATAGTCCGCCAGTTTCCGGATCGCGATGCCGCTCAGATTCATGAATGTCTGCGGCTGGACGAGCAGAACATGACTGCCGGCTATCTTTCCCTTTCCGATATGAGCATCAAATAGGTTCTGCTCGATGGATATGCTCTGTTGCAGCGCCAACTGGTCCAAGACCAGGGAACCGGCGTTGTGTCGGCTCATCCGATATCGGATCCCCGGATTTCCCAGTCCTGCGATTAACTTCACACCACCCCCCGAAGCTGCGTGTGCAGTGTTCCTCGATCCCTCTGCACAGGAACGATCAGCGGTGTCGTCAGCCTTTCGCGTCCTCCTTAGGAGAGGTTTCTCCCTCGGCCGCAGGCTCCCCTTCCGCCGGGGCTTCCCCTTCCGCCGCCGCCTCCACCTCAGGCTGCGGTACGGAAACCTTCACCACGGCCACCATGGCCACGCCCACATCGCCCGGGTCGAGGACCGTAATGCCTTCCGGCACCCGGATGTCCTGCACCTTGACCGAGTCGCCGATTTCCAGACCGGTGACGTCGATCTCGATGAAATCGGGCAGAACCGAAGGAAGACAGGAGACCTTCAGGTCCCGTTTCAGATGCTGGAGTTCTCCGCCGTTCTGCACGCCGATGGGAATGCCGGCGAAACGGAGGGGAATGTCCAGCGTCAGCTTGTGATCCATGCGGATTTCGTAAAAATCAACATGATAAAACCGCCTGCTGACCGGTTCGATCTGGAGCTCCTTGATCAGGGAAAGCTTTTCCAGGTGTTTCTCTCCTTCGATCAGAAGCTTGATGAAGATATTTTCCTTTTTCGCCCTGACAACCTTTCGCAGTTCAGTCGCATTGACCGAAAGGTGAATGGCCTCCTCGCCGCGGCCGTAAAACACGGCCGGAATCGATCCTTCCTTCCTGAAACGCCTCGCCGGACCCTTGCCGGTTTCCTTGCGGGTAAAGGCCTTTAATTCAGTCGCCTCCATGGGGATTCCTCCTAAATAAATAATGAACTCACTGAGTCGTTGTAATAAATCCTTCGGACAGCTTCGCTGAGGAGGCCTGAGACGGAGAGGACCTTGATGCGGCTGCAGGCCTTCGCCTTCTCATGCAGGGGAACGGTGTCCGTCACGATAACCTCTTTCAGGTCCGATTGTTCAATTTTCTCGATGGCTGATCCGGACAGGACAGGGTGGGTGCAGCAGACAGAAACCTCGATTGCCCCTTCCTCCTTAAGCGCCTTCGCCGCCTGGACGACCGTTCCGGCCGTATCGATCATGTCGTCTAGAAGAATGATCCGCTTTCCCTGGACATGTCCGATGATGTTCATGACCTGGGCCTCGTTCGGTCCCTCCCGGCGCTTGTCGATGATGGCCAGGCTCGCCCCGAGTCTTTTACCGAAGGCGCGCGCCCTTTCCACACCCCCAGTATCCGGCGAAACGATCACGATGTTATCGCCCTGATAGTTCTTCTTGATATGATCCAGCAGTACCGGGGTAGCGAAGAGATTGTCCACCGGAATGTTGAAGAAACCCTGGATCTGACCGGCATGAAGATCCATCGCCAGGACCCGGTTTGCCCCCGCCCGGGTGATCAGATCGGCGACCAGTTTGGCGGTGATCGGCGCCCGGGGCGCCACTTTCCGGTCCTGCCGCCCATAGCCGTAATAGGGAATGACGGCCGTAATCCGGTCCGCGGAGGCCCGGCGGACGGCGTCGATCATGATCAGGAGTTCCATCAGCGTGATGTTGACCGGCGGGCAGGTGGGTTGAATGATGAAGACATCCATTCCACGCACATTTTCGTTGATTTCGACGCGGGTTTCGCCGTCGCTGAAGGCTGTGACATGGGCTTTCCCGAGCGATACGCCCAGGTTCTCCGAGATTTTCTGGGCGAGGGCCACATTCGCATTTCCGGTAAATACCCTGATTCTTTCGAGCATTTTACATCCCTCAACTCATCAATTGGCTGGGGCGGGAGGATTCGAACCTCCGAATGCAGGATCCAAATTCCTGTGTCTTACCGCTTGACGACGCCCCAGTTTCGATCCGGACGGCAGACCGAATCCTGGCACCCGCGCCTGGAGGCGCAGACCAGGGCAGGTTTTCCCTACAGAGATTGCGCCCCGAATACCCGCCACCGGGTTCCTTGCCCAAGATTTTTCTCCGCTATGCCAGCGGACTCTCTATCCGTGAAGATGCCGAAAACGGTCGGTCCGCTGCCCGACATCAGGGCGCCGCGGGCGCCGCTCGCGAGAAGAAGGGCTTTGATCTCATCCAGAATGGGGTGAAGCTTCACCGTTACCTTCTCCAGATCGTTCGTAAGGCCGCCGATCACATCTTCCTTTGTGGAAAATCGTGGGATGCTATAATTTATTCCCTGCTTTGTCAATCCCAAATTGAGCCCCTGATAAACCAATTTTGTGGAGATTTCAAAGCCCGGATGGATCAGGACGAACCAGAAGGGTGGAAGGATGGGGGTTTCCGGGAAGCGATCCCCGATCCCGGAGGCCCAGGCCGTCTTCCCGAATATGAAAAAGGGGACATCCGCCCCGAGCCCCGTCCCGATTTTCATCAGTTCCTCCCGGGTCATGGGCGATCCATACATTTCGTTCAGGGTCATGAGGGTCGTCGCGGCGTTGGAACTGCCGCCACCCAGCCCCGCGGCGATCGGGATCCGCTTCCAGAGAGTGATTTCGATTCCCGGCGATGTCCCGATCCGGGAAAAGAAGGCCGCCGCCGCCCGGTAAACAATGTTTCCCTCATCTTCCGGCAGGGTCGTGCCGGGGCAACGGACCGCAATTCCGCCGCCGGTCGGCGCGAAGATCATCTCGTCGCAGAGGCTGATCCTCTGCATGAGGGAGAGGATGTCATGGTAGCCGTCTTCCCGCTTCCGGAGGACCCGCAGATAGAGGTTGACCTTGGCCGGCGACGCCTTCGTGATCATGGATGGGTCATTTCCTTGACAAAACGCATTCTCAATTCATAGAGGACGCCGTCTAACAGTTGCTTTTCGTTCTCATCGAGGTTGCCCTCCGTTTTCGTCTTCAGGATGCTCAGGATGTCGATCGTCTGCTTGGCGGCGGCGAGGTTGCGGCTTGCCTCCTTCGTGACTGGATCGGGGAAATCCCCGAAGTGGTACATGGCCGTTGTGCTGAGCGAGAAGATGAAACCCGCGAAATTGATTTCGGGAAGGGGGGCGTCCTCTGTTTCGGGAGAATCATTTTCCGCGGGAGAGGTCTTGAGCCCCTCGTCGGGAATTTCCTCCGGTTTCTTCTCTTCCGCCGTTACCTCTTCCTCCCTGCGGGCGGCGCCGGATTCGTCGAAGTGACGCCGGTCCTTGATCACAAAACCCTTATTCGTATCCTTCTTTTCTTCTTCCATGAAACCTCCTTGTCGGCTGCGTAAAAAGTCCCCCTGCTTTCGCAGGGTCAGGCTCCTGCTTCGTTGCGCTTGCTTTTTCGTCGTTGCGGCGTACTCCAAAGCACGTCTCACTCCTTTGGGAGTCGCGCGCCTTGCCTCTGGAGCTTTTTTCGAAGCCGTTTCATAACAACGGTTATTGAGACTTATTACGAGAACGTCCTCCCCGGGAGCGCACCGATAAAGGACGTCCTCCTTGACAAAAAGGGGAACATCCACGAGGGTATGTCCTGATCGTTTACACCGGTCTCATGCTTCGCAGGCGCGCGATCCTCTCCTCGATCGGCGGATGAGTGCTGAACAGATTCATCAGCGAGCGTCCGGTAAGAGGGTTCACGATGAACATGTGGGCCGTCGAGGGATTTGCGTTCATGGGAATTGCCTGGGAGGCCCGGGAGAGCTTTTCGAGGGCGCCCGCCAGACCGTAAGGTTTCCCCGAAATTTTCGCCCCGCCCGCATCCGCAAGGTATTCCCGTGAGCGGGAAATGGCCATCTGGATCAGCGTGGCGGCGATCGGGGCGAGGACGGCCATGAGGATCAGGCCGACGATGTTGTTTCCCCCCTCGTCGTCATTGCTGCCGGCGCCGCCGAACATCGCCGCCCACTGCGCCATGTGGGCCAGCATGACGATCGCCCCGGCCAGCGTCGCGGCGATGGAGCCGATCAGAATGTCGCGGTTCCGGATGTGGGTCAGTTCGTGGGCGATGACCCCCTCCAGTTCATCCCGGCCGAGGATCCGGAGGATGCCCTCCGTAACGGCGACCACGGCGTGATGTTCGTCCCGTCCCGTGGCGAAGGCGTTCGGGCTGTCTTCAGGGATGATATAGACCCGCGGCATCGGCATCGAGGCCCTGAGCGCGAGATTCTTGACCATGGCGTAGAGCTCCGGCGCCTCGCCCTCCGAAACCGCCTGGGCGTGAACCATGCGGAGGACGATCTTGTCGGAAAACCAGTAGCTTCCGAAATTCATGACGACGGCAAAGAAAAAGGCGATGACTACGCCATGCTGACCGCCGAACCAGCCGCCGATCAGCATGAGAAGGCCCGTCAGGGCGCCCAGTAAAAGTCCGGTCTTGATCGTGTTCATCCGTTTCCTCCTTAAACGATTAGGTTGGGATCGATGATTGATGAAGTCGTAAAAAGTCCAAAATTTCCCTCCCCCTCGGGGGGAGGGTTAGGGTCTCGTGTCCTCATAGGGTAGGGTGTGGGGTTTATGTAATTATTACAGATTTTTTCACCTATCCCCACACCGGCCCTTCCCTTGCTTGCTTGTGCCCTGCAGGGTATGCCCTTTAGGGCAAAGGGGAGGGAGAAAATTACTTTTTTACGAGGCCGGCTTTCATTGTTCATTCTTTGCGAAAGACCACCAGGCCGTCCTCCTCGTCGATCACGATCCGGTCGCCTTCGACGAAAGTCCCTTCAAGGAGCTTCAGGGCCAGAGGGTCCAGGATCCGCTTCTGAATCGTCCGTTTGAGCGGTCGGGCCCCGTACACCGGGCTGTAACCTTCTTCAGCTATATAATGTTTGGCGCCTTCTGTCAATTCCAGGGACAGTTTCCTTTCCTGCAGCCGTTTCCGGATGAGACCGAACTGGATATCGATGATCCGCTCGATATCCGCCATCGTAAGCGAGCGGAAAATGATGATATCGTCGATTCGGTTCAGGAATTCCGGTTTGAAGGTCTCCCGGAGCGCCTCCATGGTTCGTTCCTTTTTTTCCTCCTCTACAAGGGTTGAATCCTGGATCCACTGACCGCCGACGTTGGAGGTCATGATCGCGATCGTGTTTTTGAAATCCACCGTACGCCCGTGACCGTCCGTCAACCGCCCGTCGTCGAGGATCTGCAGAAGGATGTTGAAGACGTCCGGGTGCGCCTTTTCGATCTCGTCGAACAGGAGTACCGAATAGGGCCGACGCCGTACGGCCTCGGTCAGGTGGCCGCCTTCGTCATACCCCACATACCCCGGCGGGGCGCCGATCAGGCGGGCCACGGAATGCTTCTCCATGAATTCTGACATGTCGATTCGGATTAGCGCCTGTTCGTTGTCGAACATGAATTCGGCGAGCGCCTTGGCGAGTTCTGTTTTTCCGACGCCGGTGGGTCCCAGAAAGATGAAGGATCCGATCGGCCTGTTCGGGTCCTGGAGGCCGGAACGGGCCCTGCGCAGGGCGCTGGAGACCGCCGCGATCCCTTCTTCCTGCCCGATGACCCGCTGCCGGAGGCGTTCCTCCATCCGGATGAGCTTCTGGACGTCGCTCTCCATCATGCGGGAGACGGGGATACCCGTCCAGTTGGCCACGACCTCGGCCACGTCTTCCGCATCGACCTCCTCCTTCAGCATCTGCTTGTCCTTCTGCGCCTCCGCCAGTTTCCCGTTTTCCACCTCTAACTCCCGGTTCAATTCGACGAGCTTCCCGTAACGGATCTCGGCCGCGCGGGCGAGGTCGCCGCTGCGCTGGGCGCCCTGCTCCTCGATTCGGAAGGCCTCGATCTTTCCCTTGATCGCCTGGATTCCCTTGATGGCCTCTTTTTCACGGGTCCAATGGAGTCTCATCCCGTCCATCGTCTCCCGGAGTTCCACCAGTTCCTTTTCGATCTTCTCCCGCCGTTCCACGGGGGTCCGGTCCGTTTCGTTCTTGAGAGACTGTCGTTCAATCTCGAGTTGGATGACGCGCCGTTCCAGGGCGTCGATCTCTGCGGGCATGCTGTCCAGTTCGATCCGGAGGTGCGAGGCCGCCTCGTCGATCAGGTCGACGGCCTTGTCCGGGAGAAACCGGTCGTTGATGTAACGGCTGGAAAGGGTCGCGGCGGCGATGATGGCCGCGTCCTTGATCCGGACGCCGTGATGAACCTCGTAGCGTTCCTTCAGTCCCCGGAGGATGGCAATCGTATCCTCCACCGACGGCTCCTTGACCAGGATCGGCTGGAACCGCCTCTCGAGCGCCGGGTCTTTTTCGATGTGCTTCCGGTATTCGTTCAGAGTGGTCGCGCCGACGCAGCGCAGTTCGCCCCTCGCCAGGGCCGGCTTGAGCATGTTCGAGGCGTCGACGGATCCCTCCGCCGCCCCGGCGCCCACCACCGTATGGATCTCATCAATGAAGAGGATGATCTCCCCCTGGGCGGCGGTGACCTCCTTCAGGACAGCCTTCAGCCGCTCCTCGAACTCGCCGCGGTACTTCGCCCCGGCGACAAGGGCGCCGATATCGAGGCCGATGACCCTTTTGTTACGGAGGTTCTCCGGCACGTCCCCATTCACGATCCGCTGTGCCAGTCCCTCGACGATTGCCGTCTTGCCCACGCCCGGTTCCCCGATCAGGACGGGGTTGTTCTTCGTCCGGCGGGAGAGGACCTGCATGATCCTCCGGATCTCTTCGTCCCGGCCGATCACGGGGTCGAAGGAACCGCTCCGGGCCAGCTCGTTAAAATCGCGTGCGTAACGCTTGAGCGCCTGGTACTTCTCCTCCGGATTGGGATCGGTGATGCGCTGATTTCCGCGGATCTCCACGAGTACTTTGAAGATCGCATCCTTCGTGATGTCATTCGCAGCGAGGATCTTCGCGAGCGGTCCTGCCTTTTCATCGGCCATCGCGACAAGGACATGTTCCGCGCTGACATACTCATCCGTGAGACGAGCCGCTTCGCTCAAGGCGGCGTCAAGGACACGGTTCAGTCTCGGGGTCATGTAGGTCTGGCCGCCGGTTGCGCCCTCGATCTTCGGCAGTTTCTCCAGAGCTTTACGGACCTCGCCTTCGATCCGCCGGGGATCGGCCCCGAGTTTTCGGAGGATATCGGAGACAATGCCATCCTGCTGTTTCAGAAAAGAGACGAGGAGATGCTCCACATCGAGCGCCTGGTGGCCGTACTGGCCGGCCAGACCCTGCGCCTCCTGAAGCGCCTCCTGGACCTTCAATGTGAATTTATCGAATCTCATCGCGAGTTTCCTCCTGTTTTAGGCAGCCGTCATTCCGGCTGTAAATTATACACCGCGGGATGGGATGTCAAGAACGGTACGGCGTCGCCCCGCCGGGAAAAGGGGCGGAGCGAAAGGGGTTGACTGCCCGGAAACATCCCTGTATAAAATAAAAAAGTTTGGACATACCGGGAGGAAAGAATTTGGAAGTTCCGGCGGTTACAGGGACACTCGATCTCTATATGGCGGAGATCAACCGCTTTTCGATCCTGACGGCGGATGAAGAGTTTCGTCTTGCCGTGAGGCTGAAGAAGTACAACGATATGGAGGCCGCGGAGAAACTCGTCGTCTCGAATCTGCGTTTCGTGGTGAAGATCGCTCACGAATACAGGAATTACGGACTCAAGCTCGCCGATCTGGTCCAGGAGGGCAACATCGGCCTCATGCATGCTGTAAAGAAATTTGATCCCTACAAGGGATATCGGCTCATCTCCTATGCCGTCTGGTGGATCAGGGCCTATATCCAGAATTACATCATCAAATCCTGGAGTCTGGTCAAGATCGGCACGACCCAGGCCCAGCGCAAGCTCTTCTTCAAGCTCAGCCAGGCCAGAAAAAAGTTAGAGGGCCTCTCCGAGAAGCGGCCGGAATTTGCGGAGATCGCCGAGATCCTTGGGGTCCGGCCGGAGGAGATCGCGGAGATGGAGATGAGGATGAGCAGCCGCGACCTCTCCCTCGATGCCAGCGTGGGCGAGGACGGGGAGTCCACGCACATGGACTATCTGACCTATGACGGGGAGAACCAGGAAGCGGCGCTGATCCGGAAGGAGGAGATGGAGCTCGTCCAGCACAACATCGCGGGGGCGCTTACCGGACTCAATGAAAAGGAGACTTTCATCATCCAGAACCGCGTGATGGCGGATATCCCCCTAACCCTACAGGCGATCGGCGACCGCTATCACATTACCCGGGAACGGGCCAGGCAGATCGAAAAACAGGCCCTCCGGAAACTGGCCCTCGCCATCCCATATCTGGGGACGGAAACCAAGCTGCTCGAGGCCTAATCCCCGCCGGGCGGTGATCCCCTGCGACGGGACCATCCGCATGAGAGATAGGAGGATTTTCGGTACGGGCCGGCCGTTGGGCAGGCGGGGCGTGCCGGTGTCGCCGAAATCCTGGAGCTTTTTCATTCCCGGAATGTCGATCTCCGAAAGCACCGGGCGCCGGTCGGAAAACTCCAAATCATCTAACTCATCCGCGGGGATTTCCACGACCGACGCCTTGCCGCCCGTCTTTTCCTCGATGCGGAGGAAGACCGGCGTGGCCGTGATCCGGGTCGCCTGTCCCCGCGACCGGACCAGGGAGCGGAGGGCGCTCAGGATCGGCATCAGGACGGCAAAAAAGACGATGAACCCGCCAAAGATGTAGTTGACACATAACGACTGAAATCACCGGACCCGTCAGGCGCGTCCGTGCGCCTGACGGGGTACGGTGGATTTCTTGGTTCGATATTCTTCTTTCTTCTCAAAGACCAAGAGGCGTTGATGACTAGACTCAAGCGATGGTGAGGAAAGGTATTCGACGGCAGACGATTCCTGACCCGCGTGCTCCGCGAGCTTCTTGAGGTCAATTCGCTTGAGGACATCGATAGTGACGGGCCTCTTTGCGTCTTTGAAGACAAGAGCTGATATGAATCGTTGGGCCGTTTCCGTGTTAAGAAGCGTCGCAAAGAATTCGGCTTCTGACTTGGAGTCGCAAGGAATGAAGTAGCATGTGTCGTCGACCATGATTGATTTGCCGCCAGCGCTCCCTACCGCTTGGAACTGAAGATTCTTGTATAGCCCCGAGATAGCAACCTTCGCAGGTGAGAACGAGTAGTTACCCACGCCGAAGACGGAGAATCGAGCGCGCTTTTCGTAGATCGAACTGCCTCTCTTGTCCAACTGCTTAGCGTGGTCGAGGAGGTACTGCCATGTCCTGGGAGCGGTCTTCTCAATCTCGGCAGTCGGGTCAGTAACCCGACGCTGTGTTAGTAGCACGAATCGTGTGGGCCGCAGTCTGCCGTTCGCCAAATCGGAGGACTTGAGCAAGGGGAAGATGTAATCGTCTTCCAGTTCGCATCGCTCCCCGAGTCCGTTGATGTACGAGCCATTGTCATGCGTGAACTCCATCACCTCCGCCGCATCATGCTTCACGCCGGATCGCCACCTTCGATATTCCAGACCATCCAGATCACGCAACGCACGGTAGGCATCTATGTCGGACACTAGCTCGCCAGCGAATAGACCGAAGGTCTGCAAAGGTTCATCAAAGGAGAGCGTGCGGTAGACCGTCGCTGTGGATTCGGTTCCTCCAGTTCCGGTATGCGTGTAGAACAGACACGCATCAACAGAAACACCGAATTCGGCAGATGCGTCGATCAGGTGAAGTGAAGATGGCCCAGTGTCGAGCCCGTTGAGCCATGCGTGACGAAGGACTTTGCGCGCCGTTGCCGTCTTGCAAAGCATGGCGATCACAGCCTGCGTTCCCTGAAGCGCTTCCAGCAGCCTGATCAGCATCCATTCTGAAATGTCGAAGTTGGCTTTCCCCGTTTTGGCGGCGAAGCCCCTATGCCCCTGAAAGTTGGACTTCTCGGGGAGGTTCCCACCGCCGATGACCCCCATTCCAGCATTCGTAATCCATGGCGGATTGCCAATGACAAGCAGAGGTTCAGATTGCTCACAAAGGAATTTCCGCCAGTTGGTAGTGTAGAAGTCACGTTGCTGAACAGTGACTGAGGGCAATCCGATCCGCGCAAGGGCAGCACTTGCCGTCTTGACGTAGTCGGCGTTCACGTCAAACCCCCAGTAGTTGGGTGACGTGCCCCAAAGTTCGGCAGCCGCCTGCAGAAAGGCGCCAACTCCGCACGTTGGTTCAACGATTGTGCCAATGTGGTTCTCGTCTTGCTCAACCAACGCCACGACACGTCGCGCCAGCGACAGAGGAGTCTGGAAGTCTCCGAATTCCTTCTTAGGGCTCATGGGCAAACAAATCCTGCATGCTTACCAATCGATGCTGTTGAGATTCGTGATGAATCGTTTGGAAAACCGTTCATGCTTCTTGTGTTCTTTCTGCCTGTATTTCGCGTATGCCGTAAGGAATCCTTTGTAGAAGTCCCGCTTCGTCTGATATGGAATGGTCTTCAAAGGGCCAACCTTCTGAATCACCCCATAGCCCTGAGCTTCGATTGACAAACAGTCCCAGCTGATGTGCTCGATCGGAATCGGATCGGACTCGCTCAGTATTTTCAGGTCATCGCCTTGTTCCTTGTAATCAACGAAGATGAAGCTGAGGTCATTACGTTCCTCGAAGACCCACTTATGCATCTTCTGGATTGAGATCATGTTGGGAGAGTAATTCTGTTTGGTGACGTTGTTGCTCTTGACGTTTACGGCATGATTCTCGGCAAGCATGAAGTCGCCGACGGCCTTTCTCGTCGTTGTGCCTTTCCCGTACTTGTCCGCTATCAGTTTCTCGATCTTGCTGTATGCATCCATGGTCAGTCATTCCGTGTGTTGTCTTGTCTATCGAACAATTAATATATCCAACTGGTTTTTCCCAGACTTTCGTGTAATCCTACTCCATTTCCAAAAAAATAAAAAGAAAATATTGGATCATGAAATCAAGCATAAATGAGTTTCCACCATTGGGTATTTTGTGATAATAAAGACCAAAAACCAAGTGGGTAAAATATGGGAAAAATGGAAACGACGCTCAATGATAAGTTGCCAGCGTTCCAAAAGTACCTTCTGGAAAAGAATCTGGCCCCGGCTAAGAATGTGCTTTTCTACGCCCATTGGGTCAGCCGGTTTCTCGATTATGCAAGAAGAAATGAATTTTCAGCTTTGGAATATCCGGAGGCTGCGGTTTTAGGCTTTTTGGATTCCATGAAATCGGAAAATCATGTTCTGGATTGGCAACACAGACAGGCAAATGATTCCATCAGGCTCTATTATTTTCACTATCTTAACAAGACAGATGCCCGGTCGGTAAAAGCTGTGGCTTCTGATAGCATGTCCGAAATAATTCAAGAAACGAAACGTCTGATTCGCCTGAAGCATTATTCGTACAGCACGGAAAGAACCTATCTTCAGTGGATTGAGCGATTTTTTGAATATGCCCGGCATCACATCAGCGACTCCGCTATACAGGAGGTAATAAAAAAGGCAATCAGGAAGGCCGGCATTCCCAAACACGCGTCCGTGCATACGCTACGCCACAGTTTCGCGACGCATTTGCTCATGAACGGCGTCAATATCCGGGAAGTGCAGGAGTTGCTCGGCCACAAGAATGTTGAAACGACGATGATCTACACGCATGTGCTGCGGGATATGTCCAAAGCCCCGAAAAGCCCACTGGATCTCCTCCTGGAAGGATCACCAAAATCCGCAGAGTTCGGCGACGACTAACAATTCATCTAATTCAGTGAACCGGCGGCATTAATACCCAGTGCAGGACGATATGGCCGGCAGAGGCGCATAGAGGATTACGATCTCCTTCAACTCACCCAGGTGCTCCAAGGTGAAATCCGATGGATAAGCGCAAGGATGCGAGGAACCCCGGTTGGTCAGAAAGGCGGTGAGCGCCCCCGCCTTGTGTCCCGCCTCGACATCAAAGACAAAATCGCCGACGACCAGGACTTGCGCTACGGGAACCCCCAGGATTCTAACTGCTGCCAGGATTCCTTCGGGGCTCGGCTTGGGGTTGAAAGGGTCGTCGCGAGAGAGGATGATTGCGAAGTCCAACAACTGGATTCGCCCGAAGTTATCGAGGGCGATCCGGATCGAAGCAAGGCTGTTGCGGCTGATGATTCCGACCTTCATGCCCCGCGCGCGCAGGAACTCAAGCACTTCTTCCGCCCCCGCATTGGGGCGCGATTGCCGCGCGGCCTCGGCTTCAAATGCATCGAGGATTTTAAACGCCTCGGCTCGCTCCGCCTGCGACGCTATGCTGTTGATGAATTCAAGAACCGGGCGACCCTTGGGGCAGCCAACGGCGTCCCGGATGGCGCCGAAGTCCAGGGAACCGGGTTCGGTAAGCGTGCCGTCGAAATCAAACAACACGGCTCGGATCAACTTTGTTGAGCTCTGCAAATCCATGGGCTGAGGATATGAGTCCGATTTTCCTGATTCTGCCTCGTTGTGGAGCAGGAAGAAAGAGTTTAGAATAGTACACTTAAACCGGATGAACCTTAATTCCCTTCGTCGACGCGGGTCAGGTTCTCGAAACGGGTGTATTTTTCCTGAAAGGCCAGCTTGACGATGCCCGTCGGCCCGTTTCTCTGCTTGCCGATGATGATTTCAGCGATCCCCTTTTCCGGGTTGTCTTCCGACCGGTTGTACACCTCGTCCCGATAGATGAAGGCGATCACGTCCGCGTCCTGTTCGATCGCCCCGGATTCCCGAAGATCCGCCATCTGCGGCCGGCGGTTGGTTCGGTCCTCCACCTTGCGGTTCAACTGCGACAGGGCGATCACCGGCAAGGTGAGTTCCTTCGCGAGGGCCTTGAGGGAACGGCTGATTTCCGAGATCTCCTGCTCCCGCGAATCCTTGTAGGCGCTCCCCCTCATGAGCTGCAGATAGTCGAGGACGATGAGCCCCAGCCCCGCCTCCGCCTTGAGGCGCCGGGATTTGGCCTTCATCTCGATGACGGTGATCGCCGGCGTGTCGTCGATGTAGATCGGGGCGTCCGAGAGACGACCTGCGGCGGTGGTCAGTTTCGGCCAGTCGGTCTCCCCGAGAAACCCTTTGCGGAGGCGCTGGGAGTCCACGCGGGCCTCCGACGCGAGCATGCGCGTCGCGAGCTGTTCCCTGGCCATTTCGAGGGAGAAGATGGCGACAGGAACGCCCATCTCCAGGGCGGCATACTGGGCGATGTTCAGCGCAAAGGCGGTTTTGCCCATGCTCGGCCGGCCGGCGATGATGATCAGCTCGGATTTCTGGAGGCCCGAGGTCAGGTCGTCCAGCTTGTCGAAACCGGTCGCCACCCCCGTGATCAGCTCTTTTCTGGCGTAGAGCCGCTCGATCGTTTTGAAGCTGTCCTTGATGATGTCCCGGATCGGGAAGAAAGAAGGGCGAATCTTGTTTTCAGAGATCTCGAAGATGGCATGTTCCGCCTCATCGAGGAGATGATCGACATCCATGCTTGCGTCGTAGCTCTTGTTCAGGATCTCGGTCGCTGTACCGATGAGCCGGCGCAGGATGCTCTTTTCCTTGATGATCTTGGCGTAATAGGCGATGTTGGCCGCCGAGGCGACGTTGTCCACCAGCGAGGAGAGATAGGCCGTTCCCCCCACCTGTTCCATTCGTTTCTGATCCTTGAGGATGTTGCTCAGGGTGATCAGATCGCACGGCTCGTTGCGGTTGGAAAGTTCGAGGATGGCGGCAAAGATCCTCCGGTGGGCATCGCTGTAGAAATCGGACTGATCCAACACCTCCAGAACCGTGTTCAGGGCCAGATTGTCCAGCAGGATGCCTCCCAGAACGGACTGTTCCGCTTCGAGGTTCTGGGGAGGCACCTTGTGCAGAGAGGCGTCGATGTCTTTCATGGAGAAGTCCTCGCGGAATACCGGTTGTTACGATCAGGATTCGGCCACGACAACGACCTTGATCTCGCCGGTCACGCCGGCGCTGAGTTTGATCCGGACGGGAAATTCGCCGAGCGCCTTGATCGGCTCATCCAGCAGGACGCTCTTCTTGTCGATCTCGATCCCCTGGGCGACCAGCGCCTCTTCGATGTCCTTCGCGCCCACGGAGCCGAAGAGTTTCTCCTGCTCGCCGACGCGGCGGGCAATCGTGCAGGTCACCGCACTCAATCTAACGGCCGTTTCCTCGGCCTGTTTCTGAATCTTCTCCGCCTGCTGCAGGATTTGTTGCTTTTCGTGTTCAAAGACCTTGAGATTCCGGCTGTTCGCTTCTGCGGCGAGCCCTTTGGGAACCAGGAAATTCCGGGCATAACCATCTGCAACCTTGACCAGATCTCCCGCCTTGCCGAGAGACTCCACATTCTGCCTTAAAATGACCTTCATGTTGTTCCTCCTTGAGGGATGCCGGCAACGGCTGCCGTCATCCGGATTGATTATGCGGGGACATTCCCAATTCCCCCGATCCGTTTCCGGAAATCGACCCACATGTCGAAAAGACCGAAGGCGATCACAATAATGAGCATATACTGCTGGATCAGGAGCAGGCCATAAAACAGCCATCGGAAAATCATGGGGACCCGCTTCTGCCGGAAGAAGAAGGCGGCGATGGCCAGGCCCTGGAACAGGTAGATCAGACCGCAGATAATCAGGAGGTTCATCCCGACGATGGTGACCCCTTCCATGGGGACAAACACCATCCCCCCGGCGGCGATCAGGATCCAGACGAGCCTTTCCGGGGCCTTCCAGGCGGCCAGATCGCCGAAATCGGGAAAGGCGACGCCATGGATCCGAAAGAGCAGGCGTCCGGCAAGCAGATTTACCCAGACCGTGAAAACGGCGCCCGACAGGGCCAGGGCGGGAAAGATCGCTGTGAAAAGATGGGTGATCTGCGGGGCGCTCTCCCGGATCAGCCGGACCTGCTCCTCCGAGATATTCAACTGGGCATATAATTTGATATTTTCCCGGACGATCCCCGCCACATAGAATTCCACCGTCTGCCATGGCGCGATGCCGGCCAGGAAGGAATGATAAAGAACAAAGCCTGCGCCGCAGCAGAACAACGCCGCCGAGGCCAGCAGAAACGTCTTTTCTACGGAACGATGTCGTTTCAGGACCTCGAAGAGCAGCACGCCGGCAAAACCGATCATGAACAGAACGGGCAGGTTCGCGCGTTGCCCTGAAAGACTGAGGATCCCGAATGCCGCCAGGTACGAAACGGCCAGGACCATCAGTCCCCGCAACCTGCCCAGACGGGTGCAGTAGTAGAGTACCGGCAACGGCGTGAGGATGACGACGACCGGACCGACAAAAGGAATCAGGGCCACGAAGAGAAAGGTGAGCGTAAGGATCGCGCCGGCCCAAACCATGCCGTTATGAAATAAAGGACCCTTTTCTCTTTCCAAGTTCCAAACCCGACATGTGAAATGCCATCTGAAAGGGGACGCACCGCCGATATTTTCCAGTCCTCCGCTCAGTGTAACCGCCGAACCATTCAGAGAATATCCTTGCGGAGCGGGGAGTATATGGATCCTGGAGTGATGATTCGGAAGAGAAAACAGTACAACCGGTTTCCCTTCCGGTGAAGACGGGGCAGCCGCGGTTCAAAAACTCATCGCCACGGCTGCCTCACCTTTGCTTATCCTTCAGACACGACAAAGGGCAGCAGGGCGATTGTCCGCGCCCTCTTGATGGCCACGGTCAATTCCCGCTGATGTTTTGCACAGTTTCCCGTGATCCGGCGAGGCATGATTTTGCCTCTCTCCGTTGTGAAATCCCGGAGCGTCTGCGTTTCCTTGTATTCAATCCTCAGGTTCGAGTCCGTACAGAAACGGCAGAATTTCCTCCGGTGAAAGAACTTTTTCTGTGGTCTGGCCCCCTTGCTGGGGCCCCTGGGTGCAGGTGTCGTCGCCATGATCAATGATCCCCCTTCACATCTGTCGTCGTTTCTTCCGGCGCCGGCTGTTGAATCTCCGCTGCCTCCGGTTCGGGACTTTCAACCGGAGCGGCAGCCGGAGGAGTTTCAGGGGCAGTCACCTTGACCTCCTCCTTCTTTTCCGTCTTCTGCGCAGCTTCCGCGATCTCCTTCTCCAGGGCGGCGGGGTCGACCGCGTCATCCTTGAGAACGGTCATGAACTTCAGAATCTTGTCATTGATCTTGAGATTTCTTTCCAGTTCATTGACTGCTGCACTTTCGCCTGCATAGTCGATCAGGATATAGAATCCCCTGGCCTGCTTCTTGATCATGTAGGCCAGCCTCCGCTTTCCCCACCGTTCGACCTTGACCAGGATGCCCTTCTGGCCCGTTACGATCGCGCCGTAGCGGGCGATGAGGCTGCTCTGTTCATCCTCGGAAAGATCGACATGCGCGATCAGTATGGTTTCGTATCTCCTCAATGCTGTTTCCTCCTTTCGGCTCTATAGCCCGGACTCCAGGTCCGGGCAAGGAGAGTCCCTCTTTGAAATGAGTTTGATTTTTATAACAAGTCTCCATGAAAATCAAGACTTTTGTCCGCATGGTAGGCGATGTGGGACTTGAACCCACGGCCTCTGGTTCCGGAGACCATTGAATATCATCTTCTGGCCTTTTTCACTAAAAATCACTTGACATAACTAATCATATAATATATGGTGTTTGTGCCTGTTTTTGGTAGCAATCCTTTTTGGTTCTTTTCACTGAAAATCACCCGTTTTAACCCAAGAGGGTAGCTATAGGGTAGCACGGGAGTCTATTGAATATTTTTATTATCACAGAGGTCAGGGAAAGGCCATAAATAATTTTCCAATATACCGGAAAACCGTCCGCAATATCCGCAAAACTATTTCAGGAAGGGGGAGACCATGAGCAAACGAAGCCGAATCCATAAGGGAGTCTATCAGCGGGAGTCCACAGAGGAGATATTCAAGGGGAAGCCCAACCTGTGTTATGACATTGCATACAAGAAGGATGGGCGGAAGATATGGGAAAAGATAGGCTGGCTGTCTGAAGGATATAGTGCAAAGCTGGCTGCCGATATTCGCGCCCAGAGAATGAAGCAGATACGGTTCGGCGAGGAACTACCGAAAGATAAAGTCAAGGCCCCTCTCTTCACAGATGTGGCGGATAAGTATTTCTTGTGGGCTGAGACGAACCTTACAAGAGGCGGGAGTTTGGAACGCTTCCGCTATGATAAGCATATGAAAGAATTTTTTTCCGGGAAACGAATGAATGAAATTAGCGCATTTGACTTGGAGCGATTAAAAGCAGCCATCTCCAGCAAGGAACTTTCACCTCAAAGTGTAAAACACATCCTGGTGCTGTTCCGTTCCATTTTTAACAAGGCTGTCGCTTGGGATTTATACAGTGGCCCGAATCCTATCAAATTTGTTAAATTGCCAGTCCCACAGAACCAGCGTGAACGATGGTTGACCACAGAGGAAGCGGGGCTATTGCTTGAACGTCTAAAGGATAGGTCCCCTCTGTGGCATGACATAACTATGATCGGCCTCCATACAGGCATGAGGGCGTCCGAGATATTCTCTCTGAGAGGCCATGACCTGGACTTCGACCAAGAGCTTATCAACGTCGATGACACAAAAAACAAGTACCCACGGAAAGCCTTTATGACCACCCCTGTGAAAGAAATCCTTATGCAGAGGAAACCAGAAACCCCCGGCGATCTGGTATTCACGAATAGCAAGGGGGAGCCTATCCGAGAGGTAAGCCACAGTTTCGACCGGACGGTTGACGCTCTGGAATTCAATAAGGGGATCAGCGACAACCGGCAAAAGGTTGTTTTTCATACCACGAGACACACATTCTGCTCCTGGCTGGCGATGCAGGGGACTCCCCTCCATGTGATTGCAGAACTGTCAGGCCATAGGCAAATGGCGATGGTTCAGAGATATTCGCACCTGAGCCCTGACGTGAAGCGGAAGGCCGTCAAGCTGATGGAAACCGGCTTTAATCAATCACAGGAGAGGAACGTGGTCAGCATGATTGCCGACTATCAAGTGTGATTGTTGATGACGGTTTTCTTAACAAAAACAAGAATTTCTTGTTACTATTAATATAGAAGAAAGTTTGTGATTCTTTTCTTGACAAACTGAAAGAAAATTACTATATTAAGACTATCATGGGGGGATTCCCCGTGAGGCTTCTCGCGGCCTAAGTGAGCCGCGGGGCAGCTATCCCGATCCCTCGGGGCGCTCGGAAAGAGCGAGTTGTTGTTTTTTTATGCGCTCGGCCGTAAAGTCACCATAGTGACCCGCCGTAGCGATCTAAAAACCCCACCCACTCATCACAGTAGAGCCGATAACTTGAGGCGAGGAAAATGCACACACTCATGTGTGCTTTTGCTTGTCCCGAGCCCACCACGGTCGTGAACAGCCTAAATAACTAAAATATTTAGGAGGTTTACGATGAACAATCAAAATTTCACCACTTATTTATCAATTAGACAAATAAAAGAATTTTACCCCTGCCTATCGATCGGAAATCTTGCAAATCAAAGGTGCAGGAAGGAAGGCTGCCGCTACTTCAAGGTTGGAGGGAAGGTTCTCTACCGGCAAGAAGATTTGGAAGCTTGGTTGGGGTCCCACCCTGTCCTCACCCGTGATTCCCTGCCGGAGAGGGGGTGAGCCGATGCTAAGCCCTATCTTCGAGAATATCCCGGATGAACTTAAGCAATACCGTCAGTGGGTTAATTGGAAATCCGTTCCCCGGAAGGAAGGGGGCAAGCCGACAAAGCCCCCCTATCAGCCTAACGGGAAGCTGGCAGAGTCGAATAATCCTTTAACATGGAGCCCCTTCTCTACGGTGGCAGAGGCGGCGCCACGTTATGACGGAATCGGTTTTGTTTTAACACAGGAGGGAGGGATTGTCGGTTTGGATGTTGATAATTGCAGATGCCCAGCCTTTGATGAGATTGATCCAGAAATATCCGCTGGCTTGAACATGGTTTTGCCGGTTGTTGCCGACCATATCAGGAGCTTGAATTCTTACACGGAAGTGAGCCCCTCAGGTAAGGGGATCAGGGTATTTCTCAAAAGCAAGTTGCCCGTGGACGGTAAGCGGAAAGGGCCGATTGAGGTTTATCAGTCTGGCCGATATGTGACCGTGACAGGCCACGTTCTGGACGGATTCCCCCGAACAATCGAACCCCGGCAGATGGAGGTTGATGCTTTTTACAAGGCGGTATTCGGAGCCACGGAGAAGCCCTCCGAGCAGGAGAGGACGGTCCGGACGAATACATCTACGGGTGGCCGGCGGAACCCGCTGCTGGAAAAAGCCTTCCAAAGCGTTAATGGTGCAGAGATCGAGCGTTTGTGGAAAGGCGATTACTCGGCCTATCCTTCACAGAGTGAGGGGGACCTCAGCCTGTGTTCGCACCTTGCCTTCTGGCTGGACGGCGATCCTGCGGCAATAGATGCAGCTTTCCGGGAGTCCGGTTTATACCGCAAAAAATGGGATGTCCGACATGGGCCATGCACCTATGGCGAGGCGACAATCCAGAAGGCTGTCGAGGGATGCAAGGCGCACTTCGGGGAGGAGCGTCAGTCACAGGAGGGGGCAGAGACGAAAGAGAAGCCTTCCCCCGATGATTGGCCGGAGCCTGTTCCGTTCAATGACTACAGCCTCCTCCCCTTCTTCCCGGTCGAGGCGATCCCCGGCCCCTGTGGTCAAATGGTTGCGGCAGTTGCGGTAAGCTGTCAGGTCGATCCGGGACTCCCCGGCTGTATGATGTTAGCGGCTTTATCGACGGCAATCGGCGCACGGTTGAGAATTGTTCTTGATTCCCACACAGAGCAGGGGAACCACTATTTCCTCTCCGTACTGGGTTCTGGGAATCGAAAATCCGAAACTGTAGGCCAGATTGCGGCCCCCCTCTATGCTCACCAGAAAGCCCGTCAGAATGCCATGATCCCCATTATCCGTGAGGCGGAAAACCGCAAGCGGGTATTGGAAAAGCGTCGTGATAGACTGGAAAAAAAGGCAGCGGATACGGATGATCCAGTGGAACGCGATACGCTTCTCCGGAACTGCTCCGACCTCCTGAAAACGATTGAGGAGAATCCAGTCCCCCCGGTCCCGGAATATCTTGTGGACAATATCACACTGGAAAAGCTCGGGGAGACAATGGCCGACAATGACGAACGGGCGGCGATACTTTCGGCGGAAGGCGGGTTTTTCAAGATCATTGGGGGGCTTTATAACAGTAAGGGCAACACGAACATTGACCTAATTCTGAAAGCTCACACCGGCGACGCATGGAGCAGTGGCAGGATAGGGCGGGGATCACAGTCCATGCTCCACCCGGCCCTCACCCTGGGGTTGGCGGTTCAACCCGATGTGCTTGAAGAAATCGGACGCAATTCAGAATTTCGGGGGCGGGGACTGTCGGCCCGGTTCTTATATGCTTGGTGTCAGTCAAAGGCAGGATACCGCATCTTACAAACTTCCCCTGTTCCTGTGAACGTCAAGGATGCCTACCACAGATTGATTGTGGCCCTAATGGAAGTCGCCGGGCGGCACGAATTGAGGCTGGCCCTCGATGCTCAAACGATCTGGAACGGCTTTTATGCCGATGTTGAATCCCTCCTGCGTCCTGGAGGTGAGCTTGAGCACCTTGTTGATTGGGGTAGCAAGTTACCCGGAGCCGTGGCCCGTATCTCTGGACTCCTGCATTTCGCGGAGCATGGCCCCGAAGGGATCGGAAAGCCTATCTCCGGCGAATCGCTATCAAAAGCCTGCTATCTGGGCGGGTACTTTACCGAACACGCCAAAGCAGCTTTCGGGATTATGAAAGAGGATGCTCATCTCGCCGTGGCCCGGAAAATTCTCTCCTACGTCAAGCGACACAGGCCGGAGAGCTTCAAGGGGCGCGATTTGTTCTCTCACACAAGCTGCGCGTCTATGGATAAAATTCAGCCCGGCATAATGATCTTGATCGAGCGAGGATATATCCGGGAAGTGGGCAAGGTTGATTATGGGAGAAGAACGGGGCGGCCCGAGTCACAGGGGTATGAAGTGAACCCGAAAGTTCTCTCAAATGTATAAGAAACCGTCCGCAATATCCGCAGAATCCCCCGGCAGGAAGATTGCCAAAGGGGTTTTGCGGATTATGCGGACACTTTTCAGGAGAATTGAAAATGAATTTACTTGAAAAATATAAGGCGATGGCTACCACAGGAGAGAGAGAAAAAGTCAAAAAAGGCTTTATAGGGGAATTACCAGCAATATCCGCACAATCCCCCCCTGTGGCTGAGGTTAGCAATGGGTTAGCAGCACCCACCCACCGGGCGATCGTTGAACCTGGGGCAAATGTGAAGGCCGTATGGCCCCCGGAGGTTCAAGTCCTTATGGACTGGTTCATGAAATTAGAGCCACCGGAAACACCGTTCTATCTGGAACCGCACCTGCATATCATTGATCCGGTGAAATTCTTTTCATCCTTTCGGCGGGAGATTCAGACCGGCCCCAAAGGACCACGGGCGAGGATGGGAACCCTTCAAAGCGATCTTCGGATGCTGAAGGCGTGCTTGAATTGATGCCGTACCGGATAAAAGTCTCTGTGTGCGTGACGCCTGAACAGTCAATTATTATAATTTCCTATTCATTTCGATTGACTTTTGATTCAAAAAGAGGAAATTAAACGATGAATAAGTCCAAAATCAACTTACCGCATATAAAAATGATACTTGCCCATGCGCTGGCTGTGGGCACGTCGCAAAGAAAGATTGCCGAATTACTTCATACCTCTCAGCCTACTATATCCAGGATCGCAAGACGGGCTGATATGCTTGAAAAGATCCAGAGGGAAGAAGATCGGCTTATGCAGGCTACAGAAAGCGCCCTGGCAAAGATACGGACAGACCCTGTATTTTTAAACGAATTTCAGAAGGAAATCGAACGGCAATTGTTTAAATGTCTAAAGAGCCGGTAATTAAAAACAGCAATAGAAAAGGAGATAGAGAGATGAAAAGTTTAATTATTTTGGTTATTGTGTTGTTTGCTACAAATGCTTTTGGAGTTTGCCGGAGTTCTTACGTATGCGACGACGGTGGATACAATTGCCGGTACGTAGACATTTGCGACAATACCTATGACCTGCCGTCAATAAATGTTCCGCCTATACCGGCATTGCCGTCAGTGGAATTGAAGCCACTGCCGTCAATAAATGTTCCGCCAATTGGTACTTCACGGTGCCAGTATATGCAGGTCAATGGACGATGGCAAAATGTTTGCCGGTGAATTCCGTGCGGGGTTTTGCGTTTTGAAGGAGTGGATGATGAAAAAGTCAATATTTTATCTTTTTGTTGCAATTTTTTTATGCCTCAATGGATGTGCAACAACGCATGAGACACAAGATATGTTAAATTCACGTATGAATGAAATGTCTTACGAGGAGGCACTTCAAAGATTTGGCCCCCCTTCTCAATGCGCAGAAGCAGGAAAGACACGAGTATGCACATGGATTTATGGAGAAGGAGGTACGGTAATTATGCCGGTTGGTAATGTGGCCATGACGCTTCCTGTACAAAGACCTTCTGCCCGGCTCACTTTTACAAATGATGTGCTTACGTGGTGGCAATTGTCTGGAAACTGGAAGTAATTTATTTCTCTAAAAATGAAGTGAAAAGATGGTAACGAATATAAAGACCCCGTTTCTTAAAAAGTGTGGGGTTTTGTGTGTTGAGAAGGAGGAGACTGGATAGAATTTTAGACGGGTCCAGATAAAATCCCATTATTCAATCAATAAGGCATGACCGGTGATAGCAACATCATGGGGATTGGATTCTGAAATAGCTGGGAGGGGGGAAATGAAGATTCGCTGGAAGATGTGGGCATGGATTTCGGTTTTGGTCCTGTTGTGCGTGCCTGAGGTCTTTGCCTGGCCGTTTCCCGATACAGGACAGACAAAGTGCTATAACGACTTCGTTGAGATTTCATGCCCAGCGCCTGGGCAGCCCTTTTACGGTCAGGACGCTCAGTATCAGGGCCCGAACCGTTCTTACACCAAGTTAGGGCAAAACGCCGTTGCCCTATCCGATTCCGCCACGCAGGAAAGCGGCTGGCTCATGACCCGAGACAACGTGACGGGGCTCATCTGGGAGATGAAGACCGATGACGGCGGGATACATGATAAGGGCAACACATATACCTGGTGTGACAAGAATTCCACGGCGCAAGGCGGCTACCAGGGGACCTGCGGAACGGGAACGGGTAATGCCGCCACGGACACGGAAGCCTTCATTAAGGCCATCAACGACGCCCAGTTCGGCGGCTTCAGCGACTGGCGGATGCCGACGATCAAGGAACTCTCCTCCCTGGTCAACAGCGGTATCAACAATCCGGCCAGCGATACCGCCTGGTTTCCGAATGCCACGTGGTCCTGTTGGTCGTCTACTGCCTACGCCGGCCTTTTGGGCCGCGCGTGGCCCGTCGACTTCGGGCGCGGCTACGTCGGCATCTACTATATGGCGAGTGGCTATTGCGCACGCGCCGTTCGTGCCGACAATGTTGCCTCTGCCGCCCTGGTGGACAATGGGGACGGTACGGTAACAGACACCGGGTCGGGTTTGATGTGGCAGAAGGCTACGCCCCCGGGAACATACAAATGGCAAAACGCGCTTTCTTACTGTGAGAATCTTTCTTTTGCCGGATATTCAGACTGGCGGCTGCCCAACCGCAACGAATTGCAATCGCTGGTGGATTATTCCCGCTACAACCCAGCTATCGATCCGCTCCTGGCCTCAAACACCGTGCCATACAATTATTGGTCGTCTACTACATACACTGGCAGTATGGACTTCGTGTGGCTCGTGTACTTCGGCTCCGGCAACGTCGGATATGAGCCCAGGACGGGTAGCTACGAAATGCGCTGTGTGCGGTCGGGACAGTCTGGGTTATTCGGTAATTTGGTCATTTTGAAATCCGGCGGCGGCTCCGGGACAGTATCCAGTTCTCCCGCCGGGATTGCCTGTGGCGCGACCTGTTCAAATTATTTCATCAAAGGTGCTTCCATCAACCTCACCGCCACCCCGGACCCTGGCTCCATCTTCGCCATCTGGTCTGGCGGAGTCTGCTCGGGAACATCGACAACCTGCCAGGTAACAATGGAAGGCGACAAGACCGTCACGGCGACCTTTGCTACAGCGGGAACGGCTCTCTACTTCCCCCACATTGCCACGAGCTTACCTTGGCAAACGGAGATAGCCATCATAAATACCAGCCCCGATCAAACAATTAACGGCGCCCTGAGGAGTTTTAGTGATGAAGGTCAGCTAGTAGAGACCAAGACTGTTACACTCTCTGCCCACGGCCGCAGACAGATCACTGTTGCAGATGAGTTTTCCAACCACACAAACATAGGCTACATAACGTTTGACACAGACTCTGCTACGGTCCAGGGCTACACGAAGTTTTACAGAGAAGGGTACTATAGGGCGGCAATCCCCGCGGTCAAAGAGGTGAACACCTCGGATATATATATCTCACACATAGCCTCAAGCACTGACTGGTGGACCGGGGTAAGCCTGGTGAACACAACCTCGGCAACAAAAGTACTGACCATTACCTTTAATAATGGCCACAGCGTGCCCTATACACTCAATGCGAATCAACACAGAGCTTTCGACATCGCACAGGAGTTCTTCAATAACCAACCTCAGCCGGGCATTCAATCCGCGGTGATCACCAATGCAAGCGGCATCATTGGACTGGAGCTGTTTGGCAATAACGGAGGCAACAACCACCTGGACGGAATCCTCCTTACAGACAACACCGCCTCGACCATATACTACCCCCACGTGGCCAGTGATGATATCTGGTGGACCGGTATTGTGGCTTATAACCCATCGGAGTTGGCGTGCACGATAACCATCACGCCCTATAGTGCCACAGGAACCCCCCTCTCCCCCTCAACCCTTCCCATAGCGGGGAAGGGAAAATATATTGGCGCGGTTTCGCAACTCGGCCTCCCCGCTCAAACGGCGTGGTTCAAGATAGACTCCACGACGCCCCTCAGCGGTTTTGAGCTTTTCGGCACTACCGACGGCAACCAGCTTGCGGCCTATGCAGGAAGCGGCGGGACCGGCGCGAAGACGGGCGTCTTTGCCAAGATCGAGAAGAACGGCTGGACCGGTATTGCTTTTGTCAACACGGAAGACAGCGCGGCGTCCGTTACCCTGACCGCCTATAATGATAATGGAACTGCGGTGGCCACCCAGGTGCTCCCTGTCGGTGGCCATGCCAAAGTGGTCAATCTCGCGGAGGCGATCTTCCCGCAGCAGGATATCAGCGGCGCCACCTACATTGCCTATTCATCGGACAGGAATGTTGTCGGTTTTCAGCTCAATGGTAGCTCAGACGGCATGATGCTCGATGGGCTGCCTGGGCTTGGCGGAACTAATTGATCCGCCTAAATGCACTTTTATGGTAATTAGAAATCAGATGGCAGTATTTCTGGGACGGGTGTTTCTGAAGGATGCAGTGTGTGATCATTTACGGGGAAAGGGTGAATTTTGAAACTATTCATATTCCCCCTTTCTTTCCATAATCATTAACATCCAGACTTCTAAAAATCATTTGTTAGCAGGTGAACGAGAGAGAAGTACGCAAGACCCGGATGAATCTAAATTATTCATCATCTTTGGGCGAGGAATCCTAACTGCCTTTACAGTGCTCCCTATTTGAGATCAACTTCAGGTGAAAATTCCCCCCCCCTTGCGGGTTACGCGGTAATGGATTCCTTACCGCCGTATCAAAGGCATTTCCGTGGTGTCTCGATTACTTTAGCGTAAACGGTACAGTTCATGGTTACCTTTTTTAGCCTTCGTGCGTACCGCAGGACTGATGAATGCCCAAATAAGGTATCCATACAATGGGCTTCTCCCCCCGGCCCTGTCCATACATATTATGGTTCACCCGGTTGATGCGTACTTCCTGAAATCCACACATGCCAGCCATGCTGGAACTTACAAGATTATGATTGGTAACGCTCGCCTTGTACATTCTATAGTGTCGGATATACTTACAACTTTGATAATTGTTCAATACAATAATTACAGCAGCTTGTAGCTATTATATGATTATAGGCCACCATTTGTGTCGGATACCTTTACGATTAATGATGGCACTTGGGCATTAGAGGGTTCATTCCATTAAGCAGAAATGATTTTTTACATGCTTATATCGTTATATATCAGGGAACATCGAAGCATAATAAATATTTATAAATAGTTTGGCATATTTTGTGCTTAGATATTAGTGTATTTCTTTTCAAGACTTTGTTGATTTGTTCCTTCATCATACGGAGTTATCAATGAAGAGTCTCTTCCGGAAAGTACCATAAATATGCCCCCTGTTGGGTTAAATGAAAGGGGGCTTATTATTTTTTTGTGTGGCTTTACAAGTCATTAGGTCTTTATCTTGTTATTTAATTGGGGGGAGGAATCCGTGAAAACGCTATCAAAAAGTATTTGTTGCATAATATTTTTGTTTCTATTTTTTTCCACGGCACATGCTGATGAGTTTTACGGTTTCCTGAAGAGCGGAGACACGTATACCTCACTTAATAACCCCGGCGCTATTTATACTCTCGCCTTTGGCATCAACGATGCCGGTAACGTTGTGGGTTATTACTGTGAATCCAGTTACAGCAACTGTAATGGCTTCCTGAAAACCGGAGATACGTATACATCACTTGATCTTCCCGGCAGTTTTGGCACAGCCTATGACATCAATGATGCCGGTACTATTGTGGGCAGTTATAGTGATTCGGGCATAGGGTATGGCTTCCTGAAAACCGGAGATACGTTGACCTCATTTGATTACCCAGGCGACCACAATACTTCCGCCCTTGGCATCAACGATGTCGGTACCGTTGTGGGTTCTTATGGGAAGTCTGGTTTCGAGCATGGCTTCCTCAAAAACGGAGATACGTATACCTCATTCGATTACCCAGGCGCAGTTTGGACTCTCGCCTATGGCATCAACGATACCGGTACTGTTGTGGGTTATTATTATGATGGCCACTATACGCATGGCTTCCTGAAAACCGGAGATACGTATACCTCATTCGATTACCCAGGCGAACATAATACTTACGCCTATGACATCAATGATGCGGGAATGGTTGTGGGTGGTAGTGGCTCTGGTGCCAATACTTTCGGCTTCCTGATGAGCGGAGATACGTATAACAAAATTATTTACCCCGGCACTAATATTCGTTATACTACCGCTCGCGGCATCAACGATGCCGGTGCGGTTGTGGGCAGTTATTTTGATGTTGCCGAACCAACCACCATGCTGCTTCTTGGCCTCGGGCTTATGGGCCTTGCAGGAGTCAGGAGAAGGCTGAGTTAGTAAACCGGGTGTAGAACTAAATCGAAAGGCAGGGCTGGTCAAATGGCTCTGCCTTTTCGTTTGTTTCCTTCAGTAATGTTCATCTTCCATTGCCACCTTGGGCTGAGTGTTGGTAGGTGAACTCGTTAAAAGAGACGGAGACTTAATTTGACAGTGTTTGTAAGGTCAAATATTGGTCAGGACACTTTTTCGCAACGGTGCACTATAGCTGTGTTTCCGATTTTTACCCGCCGTGTGCACCGAGCTACTTGTCAATGACAGGAGAAGGGAACCCATCAATCCAGTGGGGAGCCTCCCCCTGGCCCTATCCATACATAATATTTCATCTTCTAACATTCTAAATAATGAGCATGTGATTGAGGGTAAAAAATAAAAAGGGTAGCTATAGGGTAGCAGACAAAAAAAGAGGGGCTAACTGTAATTCGTTAAGCCCCTGATTTACTTGGTAGGCGATGTGGGACTTGAACCCACGGCCTCTGGTTCCGGAGACCAGCGCTCTATCCAACTGAGCTAATCGCCCCCTGAAAGACGCTCACCGGCGCAAACGCTTGACGGCGGTGAACCATACTACGGGCCAGGCGAATATTCAATCCTTTTTCCACGCGGCCACTCACCGGATCCCGCGGCGGCGGTATCCATGCCATCAACGGTGCGCCATGTCAATCTCTTTTCGCAATCGGGGTTGAATTTGTCCGCCGGAGCTGATACATATTCCCAAAATATTTCAGGATGCGGATATGTCCCGTGCAGGAAAGCTCTTCGTGATTCTGGTCATCTGGATCTTTGGATCCGGCTGGCCGTCCTGCGCCCTGGCCTTGAACCAGATCCTGAACATCCGCCACTGGGTGGCCCCGGACCATACCCGGGTCGTGATCGACACGAGCGAGGATGTCTCGTTCACCGTCGAAAAGGAGGAGAGGATGATTGCCGTCGATCTGGAAGAGACCGCGCTGCCTTCCCATCTTCCCCGCATTACGATCCTGAAAAAGCCGGGGCTGGAGGGGGTTGCCCTTTCCACCCGTCCACGTTCCGGGGTCCGCGTGGAACTGTCTCTCCCCGGTCCGGTCCAGACTACGGTTTTTAAGTTAAAAATGTTTCAGGACAAGCCGTACCGGATCGTCGTGGATCTCGTCCTGCCGGATGCCGCAAAACAGGAGAGCGAGGCCCGGGAACGGATCAAGGTTACGCACAAGGCCAGGGTCGTCGTGATCGATCCCGGTCACGGGGGCGATGCCCCGGGGGCGGTCGGGAAAAAGGGGACCTTTGAAAAGAATGTCGTGCTGGCGATCGCAAAAAAGCTGCGGGATATGCTGAATGGCAAGGAAGGTTACCGCGCCTTTCTGACCCGGGATGACGACTATTATGTATCTTTCAAGAAAAGGCTCATGATTGCGAGAGAATACGGGGCGGATCTGTTCGTGAGCATCCACGCGGATGCGGCCAGAAACCGGGAGGCCGCCGGCAGTTCGGTCTACAGTCTCTCTACCGGGGCGGCGAGCAACGAGGCGGCGAAGATTCTCGCCAGGAATGAAAACCTGGCCGACGTCGTCGGCGGGGTCCCCAACGGGGAGGGAAGCGATGTCTCCGGTCCGATCATCCTCGACATGTTCCAGACCCATACCATAAACCAGTCCAGAACCTTCGGCGGTGTGCTCCTCAGAGAGCTGGGTGCGACGAACCGTCTTAAATTCGCGACCGTTCAGGAGGCGCCTTTCCGTGTGCTCAAGCTCCCGGAGGTTCCGTCCATTCTGGTCGAAACCGCCTATATCTCCAATGAAAAAGAGGAAAAGCTTTTGCGGAGCGACCGCTTTCAGACGCGGATCGCGGAGGGGGTGGCCCGCTCCGTCGTCGAATTCCTGCCGCCCCTCTCGGCGGCAGCCGTAACCGTTTCCGCCGGAAAGGATGAAGAACCAAAGTCACGGGATCATTCCGTCGGGGAAGAGAAGGGGATGGTAAAGGGGACCGTCGCCGGGAAGCGCGACCCCGCTTCGAAGTCCGGAACGACCTACCGGGTGAAAAGGGGCGATACGCTCGGTGCGATCGCCGCAAGACACGGAACGACAATCCGTGTCCTCATGGAACTCAATCACCTCAAGCGCCCGGATCCCCTTTATATCGACCGGAAACTGGTTCTTCCCACCCCCGCAGGAGCGCAACATCCTCCTGAATAAGGTACAATTCCTGCCCGGCGCACAGGGCCACGGCAGCGTGAATATAAAAAGGCGCCCGCCGGAAGAACCGGCGGGCGCCGCTGTTACAACCCATGACCCCGGCGAAGTATCGCAATCATCGGGGGACGGGGTCCATTGAACCGCGGAGCGCTACCTCTCCGAGGCAGGCGGTTACGCAGCCTTCTTCGGCTCCGGACGCTTGTAGCCAAGGGCGATGAGGAACCCCACAATCAGAAGCCCCGCCGCCACGTAGAGGGCGATCCCCTTGAGCTGGGCGAATACCAGCGGGCCGATGACCCCGGCAACCGACCAGGCGGTCAGCATGATCCCATACACCCTGCCGATATAGGCCGGTCCGAAGGAGTCGGCTACGAAGGCAGGCATCGTCGCGAATCCCCCGCCGTAGCAGGCCAGAAGGTAGCAGGCAATCACGGTGAACAGAAACTGGCTGCTGATCTGCGGCAAAAGAATATAGAGAATGGCCTGCGTGATGAACATGATCATGAAGATATTCTTCCGGCCGATCGCGTCGGACAGCCAGGCCCAGAAGAGACGCCCCAGGCCGTTGAAGATGGAGGCGATGGCCAGGATCGTGCCACCGGCCAGCGCCAGCGCCTTAGGATCGGTGAGCCCCTGGGTCTTGCCGATGATATCCTGGGCCATCGGGGAGAGCTGCGAGAGCAGACCCAGACCCGCGGAGATGTTCAGGCAGAGCATGGCCCACAGCATCCACCACTGGGGGGTCTTCTTGGCTTCGTCGAAGGTGAAGGACTGGGCGGCGGATGCCGCCGTCTTGGACGGCGTGAAGCCTGCGGGAAGCCAGCCCTTGGGGGGGTTCTTGTAGAACTGCGCGGCGGCCGTGACCAGGATCAGGAAAATGATCCCCAGGATGTAGAAGGTGGTGGCGACGCCCATGCCGTTGACCATCCCCGGGGCGATCTTTCCCATGAAGAAGGCGCCGAAGCCGAATCCCATGACGGCCAGACCCGTCACCAGACCCCGCTTGTCCGGAAACCAACGGATCAGCGTCGCGATTGGCGTCACATAGCCGAAACCGTTCCCCAGACCGGCGATCAAGCCGAAGCCCAGATAGAGCAAATAGATGTTTCCGAGCTGGTCGGCCAGACCCGCCAAAAGGGTGCCGACCCCAAAGAGGATACCTCCCAGGGTCGCCACGAAACGGGGCCCCTTCTTGTCCACCAGCGCGCCGCCGAAGGCGGCGGCAATCCCGATCATGCCGATGCAGATCATGAAGGTGACCTGCGTCTCTGTTTCCCCCCAGCCGTGCGCCGTCATGAGAGGCTTCTTGAATACGGACCACGCATAGACCGTTCCCAGGCTCAACTGCATGACAACGGCGGCTATGGCGATCCCCCAGCGCTTGCTTTCCAGTCGTTCCTCTGACATCTTGTGTCCTCCCTTGTTTCCGATGATTTTCAATCTAACCCCGGCGCCGCCGGGGAACGCAAACGATCCAAATGCTTTCTTCAGGCCGCCTCCACCCGGACGGCACAGACCTTGTACTCCGGAATCTTTCCGATGGGATCGAGCGCCGGGTTGGTCAGGAAGTTCACCGCCGCCTCGTGGAAGTGGAAATTCATGAAAATCGTCCCCCGGTCGGAACGGGTGGTTATCTTCGCCTTGGCCTGCAGCGTCCCGCGTCGTGAGGTGACCTTGACGGTCTGTCCGTCCTCGATGCCGAGCTTCTCCGCGTCACGGGGATTGATCTCAACCAGGGATTCGGGACAGCGTTCCATGGATCCTTGGGAGAGCCGCGTCATCGTGCCGGTATGGTAATGGTAGAGGACCCGCCCCGTGGACAGGATGATCGGATATTCATCATCGGTCTGTTCCGCCGGCGGTATATACTCGATGGCATGGAAGAGTCCGCGTCCCCGGCTGAACCGGTCCTTGTGGAGGAAACGGGTTCCCGGATGGCCCGTGTTGGGGCAGGGCCACTGGATTCCCTCCTTCTCAAGACGCTCATAGGTGATCCCCGCATAGCTCGGGGCGACGGCATTGATTTCCGCCATAATCTCTGCTGCCGAGGCGTAGTTCATGGGATAGCCCATCTTCGCGGAGATGCCCGCGATGATCTCCCAGTCCGCCTTCGCCTGACCGGGTGCCGGAACGGCTTTCCGGACGCGCTGGACCCTTCGTTCCGTGTTGGTGAAGGTGCCGTCCTTTTCCGCAAAGCAGGCGGAGGGGAGGACCACGTCGGCAAGCCTCGCCGTCTCCGTCAGGAAGATATCCTGAACGATGAGGAGGTCCAGGTGTTTCAGCGACGCCTCCACGTGGGTGAGGTCGGGATCGGAGATCATCGGGTTTTCGCCCATGATATAGAGGGCCTTGATCTCTCCCTTATGGGCGCCATCCATGATCTCGACGATCGTTTTCCCCGGTTTGGCCGGGAGCGCCGCACCCCAGGCCTTCTCGAATTTGGCCCGCGTTTCGTCATTGGCCACCGGCTGGTATGCAGGAAAGACAGTCGGCAGCGCCCCCATATCGCAGGCGCCCTGGACGTTGTTCTGCCCCCGGAGCGGGTTGACGCCGCCGCCCTCGATGCCGATTTTCCCGCAGAGCATGGAGATGTTGGCACAGGACTTGACGTTGTCCGTCCCGGTGATGTGCTGTGTCATCCCCATCGCGTAAAGGATGGAGGCCTTGTTTGCCTTCGCGTAGAGGCGCGCGGCCGCCTTCAGGTCTTCCGCGGGTACGCCCGAAATCTTCTCGACGTGTTTGGGCGTGTAGGCGGCGACGGTCTTCTTCAGGGCCTCGAAGCCCTCCGTCCGGTTCTCCACGTATTCCTTCGCATAGATCCCCTCGGTGATGATGATGTTCATCATTCCGTTCAGAACGGCGACGTCCGTTCCCGGTTTCTGCCGGAGCCAGAGCGTCGCATACTTGACGAGATCAATCTCCCGGGGGTCGATCACGATCAGTTTGGCGCCACGCTGGCGGACGGCCCGCTTGATCCGGGACGATAGTACGGGGTGGTTTTCCGTCGTATTGGTTCCCATCGCCAGGATGACATCGGTGAATTCGATCTCCTCGATGGAGTTCGTCATCGCACCGCTTCCGAATGCGGCGGCCAGACCGGCCACCGTCACGGAGTGTCAGAGACGGGCGCAGTGATCGATATGGTTGGTGCCGATGCCCGCGCGCATGAACTTCTGGAAAAGGTAGTTTTCCTCATTGGTGCTGCGGGCCGAGGAAAACCCGGCAATGCTCTCGGGCCCGTTATTTTTCTTGATGCCGCTCAGTTTATCCGCGATGAAACCGTAGGCCTCCTCCCAGGTGGCCGCCGCCAGCTCCCCGCCCTTTTCCTTCCGGATCAGGGGGGTCTTCAGACGGTCGGGATGGCCGACGAAATCGAGTCCAAACCGTCCCTTGACGCAGAGGCTGCCGCCGTTGGGCTGCTCATACGCGCGGTTGCCGGTGACCTTGACGATCCGGTCATTGTAAACGTTGAGGTCCATCTGGCAGCCGACGCCGCAGTAGGGGCAGGTTGTCCGGATCTTTTTCAACTCCCAGGGACGGCCGGCAAAGCGCGCCTGTTTGAAGGTGAGCGCCCCGACCGGGCAGGCATCGACGCACTCGCCGCAGAAGTAACAGTCGGAATCGATATAGTCGGCGCCGAAGGCCGGACCGACCTTGGCGCGGGAGCCGCGACCCGAGAAATCGAGAACCTCGTTGACCTGGATCTCGTTGCAGGCACGGATGCAGCGTCCGCAGAGGATGCATTTGTTGAGATCCCGCTGGATCATCGTGTTGGTTTTTTCGGTCTCGTAGCCGGGGGGGGCGACGTTGAAACGGGGCTTTTCGATCCCGAGCCAGTAGACCAGGTTCTGCAGTTCGCAGGCGCCGTTCTGTTCGCAGGTCAGGCAGTTGTGATCCCCGGAGGCCCAGAGCAACTCGACGATCAATCTCTGCGAGGCGCGGACCTTCGCGGTGTCCGTTTTGATGACCATGCCGGGACTGACCGGCATGCAGCATGAGGCGACGAGGGATCTCGCCTTTTCGACTTCAACGACGCAAACGCGGCAGGCGCCGACGTTTGTCGTTTTGGAATAGTGGCAGAGCGTCGGGATGTAAATGCCCTGCTCGCGGGCAACCTCCAGAATCGTCTGTCCGGCAACCGCCTCAACGTCCCTTCCGTCCATGTTCAGGGGAATCTTCTTTTCCATCATACGCTCCTTCCGCCCCGAAGCGAGGCGATATCTTCATAAGATTAAACTTCAATCCAATCGCAATGCTACACTTCCACGTCGCACCTCAGGCAACGCGTCGCCTCCTGGACGGCCTCTTCCATCGTGAAACCGAGTTCCACCTCGATGAAGCTCTGCTTCCTGTCCGCGCCGTGCAGTTCCGGCATCTTCGTCTGCGGGGTTTCGGGGTTTTCCTCGTCGAGAACAAACGGAATGACGATCTTCTCCCCCGCCGGCTCTTCGTAAACGGCCTCGCAATTCTGAGCCCGGATGGCGCCGTCGATATCCTTTGCCGCCTGGTGTCCTGCGGCAATGGCGCCGATCACCGTATCCGGACCCGTCAGGGCGTCGCCGCCCGCATAGAATTTCGGATTCGTCGTCCGGGATCCGCTTTCCTTGGCGAGATCGAAACAATTCCGCTTGTTGACCGAAACGCCGCTTTCCTTCGGGACGAACGACAGGTCGGGGACCTGGCCAATGGCGGCGATGACGGAATCCACCCCCAGGGTGTACTCGGACCCTTCGATGGGAATCGGCTTCTTCCGGCCGCTGCGGTCGAACTCGCCTAACTTCATCCGCTGGCAGGCGATCCCGGTCACCTTGCCCTTTTTCTCGACGATCTTGATCGGCGCGACGAGGAATTCGATCTTGATCCCTTCCTCGAGGGCCGCGATGATCTCGTCAGTGGCTGCGGGCATGTCTTTGCGTTCACGACGGTAAAGAATGGTCACCTCGGCGCCGAGGCGGACCGCGCAACGGGCCGCGTCGATGGCGGAATTGCCGCCGCCGATGACCGCTACTTTGGCGCCCAGGCTCTTTTTGCCCTTGGTCCAGGCCGTTTCATGGGTGTTGAAATCCCGGAGGAACTCGACGCCGCCGTAAACACCCTTGAGCTCTTCGCCAGGGACGCCCATCTTCTGGCTCTTGTGGGCGCCGGGGGCGAGATAGACGGTATCGAAATCCTGATCGATCTTCGCAAAGGGAACGTCCCCCCCGACGCGGGTGTTACAACGAATCTCCACGCCGAGGGCGCGGATGTCGTCGATCTCCTTGGCGATGATGTCACGTGGCAGACGGTAGGAGGGAATCGCCCAGCGGAGCATTCCGCCCGCTTCGGACAGTTCTTCGAAAACTGTCACCTTGTAACCGCGGATGGCCAGATCCCTGGCTGCCGTCAACCCGGCAGGACCGGCGCCGACAATGGCGATCTTCTCCTTGCGCGTGACGGGGACCGCCTCGATCTTCGGCCGCGGGGCGTTGTCGGAGATGAACCGCTTCAGGAACTTGATGGCGATGGGCTCGTCCATCTTCCCGCGGCGGCACTTGGATTGGCATTTGTGGTCGCAGACGCGCCCGCAGACCGAGGGGAAGGGGTTTGTCCGGAGCATCACCTTGTAGGCGTCCTCCAGGCGGCCGGCCCGGATCAGGGCGATGTAGGAGGGAATGTCCATCCCGACGGGGCAGGTGTGCTGGCAGGGCGACTTGAACAGCGCCGAGCAGACGGCCGCCGCGCAGCGGTGGTTCCGGATGTGGTCCTCGTACTCCTTGTGGAAGTAGCGGATGGTGCTCAGCACCGGGTTCGGGGCCGTCTGGCCGAGGCCGCAGAGGGAGGCGTCCTTGATGATGGCCGCCATTTCCTCGAGGAGCTCAATGTCGCCTTCCTTGCCTTTTCCTTCGGTGATGTTCGTCAGGATCTCCAGCATCCGCTTCGTCCCCTCCCGGCAGGGGGTGCACTTGCCGCAGGACTCGTCCTGACAGAAGTCCATGAAGAAACGGGCCATATCGACGGCGCACTTGTCTTCGTTCATGACGATGAGGCCGCCCGATCCCATGATGGCGCCCAACTGGACGATGGTCTCGTAATCGATCGATGCGTTCAGGTGCTGGACAGGAATGCAGCCGCCGGAGGGACCGCCCAACTGGGCTGCCTTGTACTTCTTCCCGCCGGGGATCCCGCCGCCGATGTCATAAACGATGGTCCCCAGCGTGGTTCCCATCGGGACCTCCACGAGGCCGACGTTGTTGACGTCTCCGGTGAGCGCGAAGACCTTCGTCCCCTTGCTCTTTTCGGTGCCGACGCTGGCGTACCAGGCGCCGCCGCGGAGGATGATCTGCCCGATGTTGGCGAGGGTTTCCACGTTGTTCAGGATGCTCGGCTTCTGCCAGAGACCGGCGACGGCGGGGAAGGGAGGGCGCGGTCTCGGCATGCCGCGTTTGCCCTCAATCGAGGTCATCAGGGCCGTTTCCTCGCCGCAGACGAAGGCGCCCGCGCCCTGGTAGATCTCCAGATCAAAGTCAAGGCCGGTCCCAAGGATGTCCTTTCCCAGGAGGCCGTATTCCTTGGCCTGGCCGATGGCGACGTTGAGACGGTGGATGGCCAGCGGATACTCGGCGCGGCAGTAGATGTAACCCTGATGGGCGCCGATCGCCCTGGCGGCGATGACCATGCCTTCCAGAACGGCGTGCGGGTCCGCCTCCAGGACGCTGCGGTCCATAAAGGCGCCCGGGTCGCCTTCGTCGGCGTTGCACAGGACGTATTTAACGTCGCCCTGCGAGGCGGCGGCGAACTTCCATTTCATACCGGTCGGGAACCCGGCGCCACCCCGGCCACGAAGCCCCGAATCGAGGACCTCCTTGATGATCTGATCCGGCGTCATTTCGGTCAGCGCCTGGGCCATGCCGGCATAACCGTCCCTTGCGATGAATTCCTCGATCTTTTCCGGATCGATGAGACCCCGGTTCCGGAGCACCCGCAGATCCTGCAGGGCGAAGAAGGGGATCTCCTGCATCGTGGGAATGATCCCTTCCGTGACGGGTTCCCTGTAGAGAAGCCGCTGTAGGACCCGACCCTTGACCAGGTGCTCTTCCACCAGCTCTGGAATATCCTCAGGTTTGATCATCACATAGAGGATCCCTTCGGGATAGACGACCATGACGGGACCCATGGCGCAGAATCCGTTGCACCCGGTCTCCACAAGCTTGATTTCGTTGGACAGTCCCTGTTTATCCAGTTCGGCGATCAACACCTTCTTCACCTCGAGGCTTCCGGAAGCATGACAACCCGTTCCTCCACAGAGCAACAGATGCGAGCGAAAAACTTTCATGTGGATTTTATCCTCCTTCACATGTTGATATCATTTCGGCCGGTTCCGGAACAGCGAATCCGAACCCATTGAATTTCCGGTTCTATTTTAGAATTTCCGCGCCCCTCGCCAGCACGAACGGCGTCTGGATCTCCCCCTGCAGAACATGTCTTTTGAAGATCTGTCTCATCTTGTTCGTATCGACATATTCGTATTTGATCGGTTCCTGACCGAGGATCTCCACCGTTACCAGCGGTTCGCGGCTGCAGAGTCCCATGCAGCCGGAGGTGGTGACCATGACGTCGGTCGAACCCGCTTCCTCGATATCGCGCAGCAGCTCATCCATGACCTGCTTTGCCCCGGAGGCGATCCCACAGGTTCCCATGTGGACGGTAACCTTCACGCGGTTGAATCCCTCCCGGAGGGCGGTCTCGGCGTGAACCTTTTCCTTGATCTTCTTCAAATCTTCGATCTTCAGCTTGGCCATCGTCATCTACCTCACTATTAATTGTATTGGCTGAGCACGCCTTTAATCTTGGATGGTTTCATCCGGCCGTGGACATCCTCATCGACGATCAACACCGGCCCCAGACCGCAGGCGCCGAGGCAGCGGACCGTTTCATAGGTGAATTTCCGGTCCGGCGTCGTCTCTCCTTCTTCCACGCCGACTTCCTTCGAAAGGGCTTCCGCAATCGCCTTGCCGCCGCGCACATAACAGGCCGTCCCGAGGCAGACGCGAACGGTATGCCGGCCGCGGGGGGTCATCGTGAAGAAGGAATAGAAGGTGACCACGCCGTAAACCCGGCTGAACGGGAGTTTCAAATCTTTGGCGATCTTCTTCTGGACGGAAATCGGCAGATATTCAAGGGCCACTTGCGCCTCCTCGAGGACGGGAATCAATCCTCCCGGTTTTTCCCGGTGTTTGGCGATGATCGCGTCCAGTTTTACAACCTGTTCTGCAGTAAATTCATTCAACAGCTCACTGTTTTCCGCATTCATGCACCGTATCCTCCTTCAATAATGATGAGCGCTTTTTGCCTCTGTTCCTATCCCGCTTAGACCTTCCATAATATGTTGCCGGATAAATTTCAAGACCTCCACATGATTCAAAGGTATATCACCGATTTCGCTTCGGATCTCCCGTGTGTCGAGCGTAAAGACATGTCCTTCGCATTCATGCCGGCAGACGAAATCGACGCCTGCATTGCCTGCGATCAGGGCCATGAATGCGCCCGTCAGATCGCCCAGCGGCTGGCGGTCGATGTGGCTGAGCTGGAATCCTACGGATACGCGGGTTCCAGCCCCTTCGTGCGAATCGATCGTAAAACTTCCGCCGGCCCTTATGGCCGCCTCCTTGAGCAAGGGAAGTCCAAGGCCGACCCTCCGCACCTTTTTGGAGGTATAGAAGGGATCCATGGCCTTTTTCAGGGTTGCATCATCCATCCCCACACCGTCATCCCGGATCCCGATCGACAGGCGATCTTTCATCCGGTCCTCGGTAATGTCGATGAAGACCGTCTTTGCCCCGGCTCTGACCGAGTTTTCGGCAATATCCAGAATATGCAGCGCCAGCTCCAGCATCAGAAACCCGCTATGCGGCGGCCCGCTTGTCCGGAAAAGGCCATCTTCAGTTCGTGAACCGACGGTTCCTCCAGGAAGAACTCCGTGAACCCCTTTCCGATCTCTTCGATCCGATGGGCATCCGACGATGCCAAAAAGGGGTAATTTGCAAGCTCCGGGTACTTCCTGCGCGCGCGCGCCAGTCCTGTTCTTCCGGAGATTTCCAGGGCGTCGAAAGGGATCTCCGGATCGACAAAACCGAGCTGGCTTATCACACTGAAGCTCTCCCGGTCAATATGAGAAGCGATGGCAATGCCTCCCAGGTCATGAACATGCCGGACCAGATCCGCCAGGGCCACTTCCGTCGCCCCGATTAGCAGTCTATTATTAAACCCCTCGACCTCGTCCAACTCATTCACGATCGCCTGGCAACCGAAGCGACTCTCATCGTTTATTCCGGGCAGATGGGAATAAACGATATCCTGGAGCCGCTGCAGAAAATCCATCCGGTCAAAGAGCGCGAGCAGATGGACCTCTTCCCGGCTTGTGATCTCCATGCCGGGGAGGACGACCAGTGCGTGCCCCCGTGCCGCCCGGATCACATGGGGGACATTTTCCGATGCGTTGTGATCACAGATGGCGATCACATCCAGTTTCTCAGCAACGGCCCGTCCGACCAAGGCGCTCGGGTACATATCCAGGCCGGCACAGGGTGAAAGACAGGTGTGCATGTGGAGATCGCAACGAAAAGCCCTGATCATCTTCCGGAGGATTCCCCTTTCCTCGCTGCGATGGTTATGCCTTTCGCGGGCAGATCATCTGATAGATTCTGCCCGCCATTTCGAAGGCCGGCAGATCTGCCATGAAAAGCGGGATGTTTTCCCGGATGGCCTTCTCCAGCGTGTCCGCGGCGGGTTCGGCGCCCAGGACCAGGATGATTCCGGCGAGATCCTTGAGGCTGGCGACCGCGACGATGTTCTGATGGATCTGGCGGGTGATCCAGAGATCCCCCTCCCGGCTGTTGGCCATGACATCGCTCAGGAGGTCGCCGACATATCCCCCCCGGACCTCGCCCCCCAACCTGTCTCTGCCTGATTTCACACGGAGTTGCAATGCCTGTACGATGGTCTCGAGATTCATAACCCTCTCTCCAGCGTTAACGATTCTGTTCCTGTTGGATATGGATGATCATCTTCAGGCGGGTTCCGCTGCCCACGTCGGATGAGATGTGAAAGATATCCGAGAAGTTGCGGATGTTGTTCAATCCCATGCCGGCGCCGAAACCCATCTCCCGGATCTTGTCGGTGGCAGTGGACCAACCCTGCTGCATGGCCAGACGGATATCGGAAATCCCCGGCCCCTCGTCTACGACTTCGATCTCAACATATTCGGGCAGCACATGGAGACGGATCATCCCATGTCGGGCATAGGAAACAATGTTGATCTCCGATTCATAGGTGATGACGGCCGCCATCCGAACCACATCATTCTCGATCCCCATCTCTTTGAGGATCGTCTTGATCCTTCCGGAAACCCGGCCCGCATCGTCAAAATTGCCCCCATCGACGGGGAAGCTGTTCTCGTACAGCCATTTTTCACAAGCGGACACGGCGCCCATCCACCTTCTGTGCGGAACCGACAATCCCTTTTTCATACAGACGACCCGCTGATTCAAAAAGGATATACTTTGTCGAAAGAACAGGGATTTTTTTGTCTGCCGCGGCGCGGAGGGTTTCCGGAGAGGGTTTTTTCCCCCGAACAATAATGATGGCCGCGATGTCCAACACATCGGCTGTGCGGATGACCTGAGGATTGGTCAACCCCGTCAGCAGAAGGCATCCGGAATCGGCGAAGGCCAGCACATCGCTCATGAGGTCGGCGCCGAAAGCGGTATGGACCTCCATATCGAGCTTTTCCGCCCCGACCAGTACCTCGGCATCCAGGATTTTCTGTACCTCACGAAGGAGCAAGATTCACTTCCTTCCCGCTGCAGTCCCTCCCCGCGAAATCATGGCAAGGGATGCGCATCATCCGGCTACTCTGCCGGTGTTCCCTGACAAAAAAAGGAACAACCCAGAAACGGCGATCATGAGAAAAAGGAAATCATTCCAATGAAATGATCGGCGAGCACTATCATAATCAAAAAGGGGTGTCAAATCAAAAAGGGGTGACCATACATTTTTACGCAAGGATCTTTCCGAAACCGTTGAAATCTCAATTGATTATATCCATGCCCTTTGTCCTTGCCGTGCGGCGGAGACGCGTCCGTCAAAAAGTCTTTGCTTCTCCGCGTCATTTACGTTAAAAAAAAGCATGCATCATCTGATCGATGAGTATCTCAACTACCTAACGGTCGAAAAGGGGGCCTCCCGCAACACAATCGACGGATACAGCCGGGATCTGAGCCGGTATGCAGGGTTTGTCGGCGAAGGGGGAACCCGCGGGATCGGCGGGGTCGGGACGGAGGAGGTAATTTCTTTTCTGGCGTCGCTGCAGGGAGAAGGGCTGGCGGCCAATTCGGTGAATCGCGCCCTGGCGGCCATCCGGGGGTTTTATAAATATCTCCTTCGGGAGAAGAAGGTGGAACATACCCCTGTGGCCCATATCGAACTGGCCAGGGTCTGGATGCGACTTCCCGACGTACTGAGCCGGGAAGAGATGAACCTTCTGCTGGCGCAACCCGGCGCGGCGACGCCGGCGGACCTCCGGGATGCCTCCATGCTCGAACTCTTGTATGCGACCGGGATCCGGGTATCGGAGCTGATCGGGCTGACCGTAAACAGCATCAACTGGCAGGTGGGGTATCTGGTCGCCATGGGAAAGGGAGAGAAGGAGAGGATTGTCCCCGTGGGACGCACGGCGTATGATCGGGTCAAACGTTATCTGGACGGGGCGAGGCCTCTTCTTCTCAAAGGAGCGGAGAATGATCACCTGTTTCTGAACCATTCGGGAAAAGGAATGACCCGGCAGGGATTCTGGAAGATTGTGAAAAAGTATGCAGCGAAGGCAGGTCTGGGCAAGAGGGTTCATCCGCACACCTTCCGGCATTCCTTCGCCTCGCACCTGCTGGAGGGGGGGGCCGATCTGCGTTCCGTGCAGATCATGCTGGGTCATGCCGACATCTCCACGACACAGATCTATACGCATGTGACGCGGGAACGCCTGAAGGAGATCCACCGGAAGTATCATCCCCGGGGGTGAAGACATCTTCGTTAAATTGGATGATCAAGGGCGGTCGAGAGGTCAGAGTCTATGGAATATCAGTCGGGTAAAGCATCGAGACCTGCAAGGAAGGGGCGAAAATCGACGAAGCTCCAGATCGTTGTTCTGATCCTCGTGATCCTGACCGCATGCGGTCTGGCCGCATTCCTCTATCCGGAAAATATTCAAGTAATCCCGGAAGGATGGGCAAGAATTCGGAATACCTTTTCCTTCATCATCCTCGACCAGAAACCCCATTTCTATGCGCTCATTCTGGAGAAGAACGGGAGGGATTACCGCCTGACCTCCCGGGATATCTTTGAGGTCTCCTACCGGGATGAATTTGTGATCAAGGAGATTTCGACGGATGTTCTCTTCGGCGGCGGGGTTGCCGCAGATATCGAAGGGGTCGGGGGTAAGGATGATTTCCGAAAGCTCCTCAAGGGTATCGATCTGGTGGACAAGGCGGTCCTGACCGGCCGGAATGGCTTCGGCGAAAACAAACCGGGCGATTTTTCCCTGCGGATTACCTATCGGGGCGATTTGATTGCGGCCATTCCCATCCGGATACAGATCACCCCCCAGGACTGGCTGCGTTATGCCCGGAGTTCGGGGAATCAGAAGGTCCAGATCGAATACCTTAAACGGGCGATCGCCATGAACCGGGAAGATACGAGCGTGCGCCGCATGCTCGCTTCCATCTATCTCCATGCCGGCATGACGGGAGAAGCGATTGCGCAGTATCAGGAAATCCTGGTCCTGAAACCGGACGATCCGGCCATCCTGGCGGAACTGGCTAAGTGTTATCTGAAGAGCGGACAGTACGAGGAGGTGATCCGGATCACCGCGCGGATCGTTAAAGCCAACCCGCGGGATGATGCCGCGCTGGCGGACATGGCCCTGGCCTGGGGCCAGATGGGGGATTGGAAGAAGGCCATCGCCTCTTACCAGGCCTCCCTGAAGATCCGGCCCGACAACCCCGTGGCCATCTTCAAGTTGGGAGAGGCCTATGAAAAGTCGAGTCATCTCGCCCAGGCCGCTGAGCAGTACCTCCTGGTCCTGGAGAAGGTGCCGAAGGCCGATCATGTGGCGGCCGCCCTCGCGAGCGTTTTTTTGAAGATGGGAAATTTCGACGAGGCGATCCGGTGGCATCGGGAGGTCTTGAAACGGCAGCCGAAGAATGCCGCCGTCTATGCCAATCTCGGCTTGGCCTATGGCGGCAAGGGACAGGCCAGGGAGGAGATCGAGAATTACGGAAAGGCCATCGCACTGAACCCGGAGGATCCGGTTGTCCGATTCAATCTGGCGGCCGCCTATGAAAAGACAAAACGGGAACAGGACGCGGTTCGGGAATATCAGAAGGTCCTGGAATTGAAACCCAACGATCCGGACGCGCTGGAGAGACTGGCCGCCCTCCATTTCAAGGCGAAGCGTTTCAGCGAGGCTGTACGCCTCTATGAGAAGGCGGTGAAGATGAGCCCCCGGAAAGCGGCGATCCATACCCGTCTCGGTTTTGCCTATGCGGAACTGAAGAAACCGGCCCAGTCCGCGGAGAACTATGAAAAGGCCATCCGATATGGGGCAAAGGACCCCCAGATTCGGCAGAATCTGGCCCTGTCCTATGGTCAGACAGGCAAGACGAAAGAATCGATCGCGATGTATGAGAAGCTTGCGGCGGCGAACCCCACGACCGGGGTCTTGAACACCCTGGCCGACGCCTATATGAAAGAAAAACAGTACGAAAAGGCCATCCGGATCTATAAGATGCTGATCGATCAGAACCCGAAGAAGGCCGCCGGCTATGCGAGCGTCGCTTACGCATACGGCCTCAAGGGGGACCTGGACCGTCAGATCGAATACTACCGAATGTCGCTGAAGCTGGATTCCGAGGACGACGAGGTCTATGCGAATCTTGGGGCCGCCTATGAGAAGAAAGGTCTTTTTCAGGAGGCGCTCAGGGCCTACACGACGGCTTATGAACTGAATCCCGATTCGACGAGGGCGGCGCGGCGGATCCCGCAGATGAAGATCCGGATCATGCAGCAGAAACCATAAGGAATACCGGAGGAATGTGCGGATGAAGAAGATCAGCGTCGGTGGTATGGAGATCGGCGGCGGCGCCCCCCTGGTGCTTATCGCCGGCCCGTGTGTGATCGAGGACGAAGAAATGACGGCGAAGATCGCCCGCGACCTGAAGGCGCTGACGGGGGAGCTCGGGATTCCGTTTATCTTCAAGGCCTCCTACGACAAGGCGAACCGGACCTCCCGGGATGCCTACCGCGGGCCGGGTCTGGTCCGGGGACTGGAGATCCTGAAAAGGATCCGGGAGGAATTCGCCATTCCCGTTCTTTCCGATGTCCATCGTTTTGAGGAGATCGCACCGGCGGCCGCAATCCTCGATGTCCTGCAGGTCCCGGCCTTTCTCTGCCGTCAGACCGACTTCGTTGTCGAGATCGCCCGCCGGGCGAGGGCGGTGAACATCAAGAAGGGGCAATTCCTTGCCCCGTGGGATGCCGTCCATATTGTGGAGAAGTCCGCGGCGGCGGGAAATGATAACATCATGCTGACCGAGCGGGGGGTCAGTTTCGGTTACAACAATCTCGTCGTGGATTTCCGTTCCTTCCCGATTCTGCGGGGAACGGGATATCCGGTCATCTTTGATGCCACGCACAGCGTACAACTTCCCGGAGGGGCCGGCAGGGCATCGGGCGGCGACCGTGGCATGGTTCCCTGTCTTGCCCGGGCGGCGGTGGCGGCCGGAATCGACGGCCTGTTTTTCGAGGTTCATCCCGACCCGGACCGTGCGTTGTGCGACGGGCCAAATTCCCTAAGACTGGACAGCCTGCCGGAACTGTTGACGACCCTGATGAAGATCGATGCCGCTGTGCGCGGACATCAGGGATGATGGTGTGCAACCGATTGAAACGAGGGACGATTGTGAAAGAGGGAACCGAAGAACGACTCCTGAAGAAAATCCGGAGGGTGAAACTCCTGATCCTCGACGTGGATGGGGTTCTGACCGACGGACGGATTGTCATGGACGATGCAGGGCTGGAGAGCAAAGAGTTTGATGTGAAGGACGGTCACGGCCTGAAAATTCTCATGAGATTCGGAATCGATGTGGTGCTGCTGACGGGAAGACGATCCCGGGTGGTCGAACACCGCGCCGCCGATCTGGGGATCACCGAGGTTCATCAGGGGATCTGGAACAAGGCGGAGGCCTTTGCCGAAATCCTGAAGCGGCGGGATATGATCCCGGAAGAGACGGCCTGTGTCGGCGATGACGTGGTCGACATCCCTCTCCTCAGGCGGGCGGGGTTTTCCGTCGCTGTGGCCGACGCGGTCCCGGAAGTTAGACAGATCGCCGATTATGTGACGCAACACGGGGGAGGACGGGGGGCCGTTCGGGAGGTGTGCGAGGTGATTCTGAAGGCGCAGAACCGGTGGGCGGATGTGGTCGCGCGGTATGAATTTGCGTGAAATGGGGGACAGATTTAAATCTGTCCCCCAGAACCTGGAGGCGACGTTTCACCTTTACATCCGCAGGCCCGGGTGGTATAAAATTTCCGACAGGTGCGGTGCGGAAAACCTCCGAATGGTCAGTGGCAAACCCGGGAGAACGGATGAAGACAAAAAGAAAAACGGTGCTCATCGTCGCAATCCTAACGGTGATCCTGTCCGTGACGGCGATCCTCGCGATCGGCCTCCGAAGGGCGCCGGAGAAGGCGCTGCTCAAGATCATGTCGGATCGGGTCGATCTGCAGGTCCAAAATGTGCATTATACCGAAGTCGGGGATTCCGGCATGAACTGGGAGATCACGGCGGATACGGCCCGGTATCGGAAGAAGGAAAACCTGGCGCTCTTCGAGAAGGTGAAGGTCCGACTGGTGATGAAAGACGGTCGGGTCTTCGTGATGAACGGCGACCGGGGGCAGCTCAATACCCAGTCCCGCGATATGGAAATCGAGGGGAATGTCGGTATCGTTTCGGAAAATGGCGACCGTATTTCGACGGACCGCCTTCTGTACCGGAATGCAGGAAAGCGGATCGAAACGGACCGGCCCGTGGTTATGGAAAACGGGAGTGTCCGGATCAGTGGTGTGGGAATGATCTTGACCCTGGACGAAAAAAAGGTCACGCTCCTGTCGCAGGTTCGGGCGAACACCGCCGGAAAATGAGAGGGGAAATAGGATGTTGGAAAGGTTTCTGCGGATCATCGTCACCCTGGGCGTTTTGATTGCGGTCCTGTATCCGCCGGGGGGCGCGCTGGCCGAAACGAAGCAAAAACCCCGGGTCGAGAAGAATCAGCCGATTCAGATCGTTTCCGACCGTCTGGATGCGTACAACGAAAAACGGATGGTCGTCTTTTCCGGGAATGCCGTGGCCACGCAAGGTGTGCGGACGATCCGGGCGGATCGTCTGACGCTCTACTACAAGGAAAACAGAAAGACGGACGGACGGCCGACCGTGGGGGTCGAAGGGACAGGGGATCTGGAAAGGGTGGAGGCGAAGGGGCACGTGACGATTACCGAGGGCGAACGGGTCGTGACCGGAGAAGATGCCATCTTCGAACAGGATATCCAGAAGATCACAATGACAGGCAGCGCGGTTCTGCGCGAAGGCGCCAATACCATCCGGGGTGACCGGATCGTTGTATTCTTGGACGAGAACCGGGGAGTGGTGGAGAGCTTGGAGAACCGGCGTGTGACGGCCACAATCTATCCGAAAGAGAACGAGGAGAAAAAAAAGTGACCTCCTCTTCCCCCTCCGTCGGATATTACGGAATGTATTCATGGGAAAATTGACTGCGACGGATCTGATCAAGATCTACAGTGGTAAAAGGGTGGTCGACCGGATTCATCTGGAGATCAATTCCGGAGAGGTGGTCGGCCTCCTGGGGCCCAACGGCGCCGGAAAGACGACCACCTTCTACATGATCGTCGGGCTGATCCAGCCGGATGGGGGGGCGATTTTCCTCGACGGTGAGGATCTGAGTCGGTGTCCGATGTATATGCGGGCGCGAAAAGGGCTGAATTACCTTCCGCAGGAGCCATCCGTTTTCCGGAAGCTGACGGTGCGGGAGAACATCCTGGCGATCCTCGAGACGCTTCCCATCACCCCGGAAGAGAGGGAGGAGCGTCTGCACCTGCTCCTTGCGGAACTGGATCTGACGCAACTCGCGGACAACAGGGCCTATTCGTTATCCGGAGGCGAGAGAAGGCGGGTGGAGATCACGCGGGCGCTCGTCACCTCGCCGAAATACATCCTTCTCGATGAACCCTTCGCGGGGATTGATCCACTGGCGGTGGCGGATATCGGAAGGATCATCGCCAGGCTCCGGACGAAGGGGATCGGAGTCATCCTCTCCGATCACAATGTCCGGGAGACCCTTTCCGTCTGTGATCGCGCCTACATCATCAACGAGGGAACGATTCTCGTGGAGGGAACGCCGGAAGAAATCGCCGGCTCCGAGATTGCGAGAAAGATCTATTTCGGCGATGATTTTAAATTCTAAGAAGAGAAGACAACCGGAACATGGCATTTGAACTCAGACAGAATCTGAAACTGACCCAGCAGTTGATCATGACGCCGCAGCTCCAGCAGGCCATCAAGCTCCTGCAGATGTCGAGGCTCGATCTGGTCGATATGGTCAATCAGGAGATGGAAGAGAATCCGCTTTTAGAGGAGATCACATCGGATGAGGATCCTGAGGCCGAAAAGAAAATCGAACCCGCAGAGACCGCGGAAGAGGATCGGGAAGAGCCCCAGACCGTCCAACGGACTGAGGAGCTGACGGGCGAGGGGGATGGCCGGGAAGAGTTCGACTGGGACAACTATCTGGAAGATTATGGTCCGATGGGGGCCACCTATGACCGGAAGGAGGGGACCGCCCCTTCGTGGGATAATCTACTCGTGGCAAAATCTTCGCTTACGGACCATTTGATGTGGCAGCTCCTTCTTTCCCGGTTCAGCGAGGATGAACGGCGTATCGGCGAACAGATCATCGGCAACCTGGATCATAACGGCTATCTGGTCGCCACGCCGGATGAAATTGCCGTCCAGGAGAAAGTGGCGTCCGACTTTGTCGAAAAGGTGTTGGAAAAGGTTCAGGAATTCGATCCCGTCGGGATTGCCGCCCGAGATCTGCGCGAGTGCCTGCTCATCCAGGCGAAGATGACAGGGAGTGCTCGTTCTCTGGTAGAACGGATCATCCTCGATCATCTCAGGGACCTGGAAATCAAGAATTATGCCCATATCGCCCGGAAATTAAAGGCCTCCATCGAGGATGTTCTGGCCGCTGTGCTGATCATCAGCCATATGGACCCCCGGCCGGGAAGCGTCTACAACGAGGAACGCATCCAGGCAATTGTCCCCGACGTCTATGTCTTCAAGAGCGGCGAGGTTTACAAGATCGTCCTCAACGACGACGGTCTTCCCAGACTCCGGATCAGCAATTTTTACCGCGAGATCATGGGCGGGATAACCGGGCGCGAGAAGCAGGAAAATGGGAAGAAGTACATCAAGGAGCGGGTCCAGTCGGCGACCTGGCTCATCAAGAGCATTCAGCAACGGCAGAAGACGATCTACCGGGTTTCCGAGAGCATCGTTCGGTTTCAGAAGGAATTTTTCGACCGCGGGATCGGATCTCTCAAACCTCTGATCCTACGGGATATCGCCGATGATGTGGAGATGCATGAATCCACGATCAGCCGGGTGGTGACGAACAAATATATGCATACGCCGCGGGGCCTCTTCGAGCTGAAATACTTTTTCGGCAGCGGCATCCGCAAAACCGGCTGCGATAACGTCTCCTCCAAGAGCGTGCAGGAGGATATCCGGAAGATCATCGGCGAGGAAGATCCCCGCAAACCCTTCAGCGATCAGGAAATCGTCAAGCGTCTTGGGGCTTCGGGGATAGACATAGCGAGGCGGACGATCGCGAAATACCGCGATATGATGAGAGTTCTGCCGTCATCGAGGCGGAAAAAATATTTTTAAAAAAATGTTGACAGGATGGAGGGATATCCGTATGGTCCACGACTTTGCAGTTCCGGTATGCCGCCCCAGTTCACCATCGTCGGGCGAGCGAAACAAAAAAGGGAGGAACCGATCATGAAGATTTCCGTGACATTCAGGAATGCGGAGGGGGAGGACTGGCAGAGGGAATATGTGGAAGAGAGACTGAAGAAACTGGAGAAATATATCGATAATCCGGTGGATGCCCGGGTCATCCTCTCGGTCGAGAAATTCCGCAATACGGCGGAAATCAATTTGATGGCCAACGGGTTAAACATCAACGGCAGGGAAGAAGAAAAGGATATGCACATGGCCATCGACAACGCCATCGAAAAGATCGAACGGCAGCTCAAGAAACGAAGGGAAAAGGTCCGCGGTTTCAAAACCAATCCTTCCCGAAGCGGAGAATTCGAAGGAGAATCCCCGGCCGAAGAGGGTGAGGACTCGCCCGATGCCAAGGTGGTGGAGACGCGCAAAATGGTATTGAAACCGATGTCGATTGATGACGCGGTCCTGGAAATGGAAACCACGAAGAACCGGTTTGTGATCTATCGCGATTCTTCGACCGAAAATGTCAACGTCATCTATCGGCGCGAGGATGGAAAATTTGCGTTGCTGGAAATCAGCCGTTGAGGTTTGAGGATACAGGCATGAAAATTACGGAGATGCTCAAGAGGGAGTTCGTCCTTGAGGAGTTGAAGGCCCGGAACAAACGCGACGCCCTTGCGGAATTGGCGGGCGTGTTCGCGAAGGGAAGGACCAAATTCGATCCCGAGGCGATGCTCCACGTCCTCCTGGAGCGGGAGAGGTTGGGGAGCACCGGCATCGGGGACGGGATCGCCATCCCCCACGGTAAAATCCCGGGACTTGATGAGATGGTGGTCTCCTTCGGCAGGAGCCGGGAGGGGATCGCGTTCGAGGCGATGGACGGAAATCCGGTGCATCTGTTTTTTCTGCTGATAGCGCCCGAGAATTCAGCGGGACAGCATCTCAAGGCCCTGGCGAAGATTTCCCGGATGCTGAAGGATCCGGCTTTCCGGAAAAATCTTCTGGAAGCGAAGATGCATGAGGATCTTTTTCGGATCATCGCCGAAAAAGACGACGAGTGCTGATTGGAGTCGGGGGGCTCCTCATGAGGCAATGGCGTGTAGATCCAGCCAAAGAGAGGATCAGGATGAAGCAGTTGCGTGTGGTGATCATCACGGGGCTATCCGGTTCCGGCAAGAGCACCGCCCTGCGGGCGCTGGAGGACATCGGTTTTTTCTGCGTCGACAATCTGCCGGTGGTTCTCCTGCCGAAGTTTCTGGAGATCCAGTCCGACCCGGCCAAGGAGATCGCGCAGGTTGCAATGGTCATGGATCTCCGGGAGCGGGGGTTACTGGAAAAGTACCCGCGGATCTTCACCCGGATCAAGGGAAAAGGCTATCGGATCGAGATCCTGTTTTTCGATGCCGCCGACGAGGCGATCCTGCACCGTTTCAGCGAGACGAGGAGGTCTCACCCCCTCGCCCCGCGCGGTTCACCCATGGACGGCATCCGCCTGGAGAGGGGAAAACTCGCCCCGTTGAAACAGATGGCCGACAAAGTGATCGACACCACCTCCTGCAATGTCCATCAGCTCAAGGATGTCGTTCAGCGATATTTCCTCGGCTCGGCTTCGGGCAGGAGCCTGGTGATCCATGTGACCTCTTTCGGCTATCGCTATGGGCTGCCGGCGGATGCCGACATGGTTCTGGACGTCCGCTTCCTGCCCAACCCCCATTTCGTGGAGGAGTTGCGCGGCTGCAACGGCCATGACTTCCGGGTCCGCGATTACGTCCTGGAATCGGAAGGCGGCCGGATCTTTGTGGAGAAATTATTTGATCTGATGGCTTTTCTCATCCCTCTCTACGAAAAAGAGGGAAAGTCCCGTTTCAACATCGCCCTCGGCTGCACCGGCGGCCATCACCGCTCTGTTGTCATGGCCAACCACCTGGGTGAACACTTTACGGACAAGGGTTATTTTGTGAATATTGCCCACCGCGATATCGCAAAGTCTTGACGGCTTTTCAAAATCCGGCCAAGCAGACTGTTCAAAAATGCCCAGATGCAAGGCTCCCGAAATCCTGAGCCGTGAGGCGTACTTTCTGGTACGTTGAACGGCGAAGGATGAGGGAAACGCAGCAGATGGACTTTTTTCAACAGCCTGTTAGATGTCGGAGATGATCCCGGCCAGGCTCCGGTTCACCTCCAGCAGGCGGTCGCGGAGCTCGGTCTGCTCCACCCAGGCCTTCCCCTCCGCCCGTCCCCGGCGTTCGCGGAGCTGGGCAAGCCTCGTTTCCATATCCGCGATGAGGAAACCCCAGTCGATCCGCGGCGCCGCCTTATCGGGATACGCCACGCGCGCAAGCTCCGGCCCCGGCTTCAGTGTGATTTCTTCAAGATAGTCGGGAATCGCGGCATCGATCCCGAAGCGGGTTTTGATGAGTCCGGCCAGCTCCTGCTGGGCGGTGTATTCGCCGTGGATCAGGAAAAGACGCATCCCCTTCGTTTTGAATCGGCCGAGCCAGTCCAAAAGCTGGCTCTGCCCTGCGTGGGCGGAGAAGCCGTTGATTGTAAAGACCTTCGCCCGGACGGCGACCTCTTCGTTGAAGATGCGCACCTTCTTCGCGCCATCCACAATCTTCCGGCCCGTCGTCCCCTGCGCCTGGAAGCCGACAAAGACAACGCTCGCCCCCTCGCGCCAGAGGTTGTGGCGGAGGTGGTGTTTGATCCGGCCCGCATTGGCCATCCCGCTCGCGGAGATCACGACGGCCGGTCCCCGGACGGCATTGATCTCCATCGACTCCTGCGTCGTCAGTGTGTAGCGGAGTCCGGGGAGGCTCAAAGGGTCTTCGCCCTTCGCAAGGAGAGCCTTCGTCTCCCCATCCATGTACTCCCGGGATTTGCGGAAGATCTCCGTCGCCTGGATGGCGAGCGGGCTGTCCACGAAGACGGGCATATCCGCGGGCAGGCGGCCATCCTTTGCCAGCAGGTGGAGGGAGTAGATCATCTCCTGCGTCCGCCCCACGGCGAAGGCGGGGATGATCACCTTTTCTCCCCGGGCATGGCTGTAGGCGATCGCCTCAGCGAGTTCGTTCAGGCTGTCCGCCTCGTCCTTGTGGTCCCGGTTCCCGTAGGTCGACTCCATGAAGAGAAAATCCGCCTCTTCGATCGCCGTCGGGTCTCGGATGAGGAGCTGGGTCGGCCGGCCGATGTCGCCGGAGAAGACGACGCGGCTTTGCGCCCCACCCTCCAGGACGGCAAGCTCTACCATCGCCGCGCCGAGGATGTGGCCCGCGTCCCGAAAGGTCACGGTCAGTCCGGGGGACGGCGAGAGGGCCTCGCCGTAGGTGACGGCGGAAAAGAGAGGAAAGGCGGCCGTGGCGTCCTTTTCGGTGTAGAGCGGGGAGATGTCCGCATCTCCGAGGCGGAGACGTTTGCGGTTCTTCCACTGCGCCTCCATCTCCTGGATGTGGGCGCTGTCGAGGAGCATAATCTTGAGGAGATCCGAGGTCGGCGGTGTCATATAGACCTTGCCGCGGAACCCCTTCTGGACGAGACGCGGGAGGAGCCCGGAATGGTCCATATGGGCGTGCGTCATCAGCATGAACTCGATCCCGTGGGGATCATAGATGTCGACATCCCAGTTGCGCTTTTCGATCTCCGCGTTCCCCTGATGCATTCCGCAGTCGATCGCAAACCGCCGGCCGGCCGCCTCCAGGATGTAACAGGAGCCGGTCACCGTCCTTGCTGCACCCATAAATTTCACTTTCATAGCCGCCTCATCATGTGTGGTTGGTATGGATCCATGGAAGAGCATCTCCCGCCCTTCGCGTCCATACCGCAATGGTCCGCAAAATGCAATCTGTCATTCGCCGCGGGCGGCCCCGGTGTCACTTCGGCCTTGACAGGGTCTCTCCTTACGGGTAGATTCGGGGCGTCTCTCCCCGGGCAAAACAACACATCCATCCGGAGGCTGCCATGCGACCCGATATCGAGAACACGTGCCAGGAAACCGATACCACGGACTGGAAAGAGATTCCCGTCGAATACGGGGCGGAGATCCTGAAGGTCCGCGTCCCCCCGGACTGCGCGATCATCGGCATGAAGGAGATCGCGGTCATCTCTGACCAGCGGGCCGCCTATGAAGAGGCCCTGTCGCATCCGATCGAGTGTCCGCCGCTTACGGAGATCATCCGGGGCAAGGGAAAACCGACCGCGGCGCTCACCGCGGCGGTGACCGTCTCCGACATCACCCGCCCCGTCCCCTACCGCGGGGAAAACGGACTCCTCCGGCCGCTCCTGAACCGCCTGGAGGCGGAGGGGATTTTCCGGAAAAACATCCGAATCGTCATCGGCAACGGCATGCACCGGCCAAGCACCGCCGCCGAACGGGTCGAAATGTTCGGCGAAGAGATCCTCCGGGATTACCCGGTCATCGACCATGACTGCGAGGACGAGGCCTCTCTCACCTTCATCGGGAAAAGCGCGACCGGCGGCGACGTCTTCGTGAACAGCGCCTTCTTCCGCGCCGATCTCCGGATCGCCACGGGCCTCGTGGAGAGCCATTTCATGGCGGGGCTCTCCGGTGGGCGGAAGGCGATCTGCCCGGGCCTCGTCGACAAAAGAACCATCGAAAAGTTCCACAGCCCCGCCTTCCTCGAATCCCCCTTTGCGCAAAACCTGATCCTTCAAGGGAACCCCTGTCACGAGGAGTCCCTGGCGATCGCCCGGACCGTGGGCGTCGATTTCATCGTGAACGCAACACTCGACCGGGACATGCATCTGACCGGCGTCTTCGCCGGGGATCTCGAGGCGGCTCACAAGGCGGCGAGCGACCTCATCCGGGACTATGTCTCCGTCCCGGTGGAGAGGGAGTACGACATCATCCTCACCCACGGCAGCTATGTCGGCCGGAACCACTACCAGGCGGTGAAGGCCGCCCACAACGCCCTCCCGGCGATCCGGAAAGGGGGGATCATGATCATCGCCACCGACAACCGAGACGAGGAGCCGATCGGCGGGCCGGAATATAAAAGCCTCCTCCACATGCTCAAGATCCAGGGGGCGGACCGCTATCTGAAAATGATCGAGGCGCCCGGCTGGCGCTTCACGAAGGACCAGTGGGAGCCGGAGATGTGGGCAAAGGTCTTCCGGAAGATCGACGAGGAGAGGTTTTTCTACTGCACGCACACGATACCGCGGGAGGATTACTGCCGGATCCCGGGACAATGCGGCCTCGACCTCCTGGAGGAGGGGTGGCGCGACCCCGTCCAGGCGGTCCGCGAAATGGTTGAAAATGCGCTCCGTTTCGGCGTGGCCGATTACCGCAAGCGGGGGATCGAGCCCGCGGTCGCCTTCATCCGGGAGGGACCCTACACGATCCCGTATCTCGCGCCAGGAAAGGCGGCTGCTCGTTGAACGCGGTCATCGAGGCCAAACACCTCCGCAAGACCTTCGGGGAACTCGTCGCCGTTGATGACCTCTCCTTTTCGGTCAACGCCGGGGAGTGCTTCGGGATCCTCGGCCCCAACGGGGCGGGGAAGACCTCCACGATCCGGATGGTCTACGCCTTTTCCCCGCCCAGCGGGGGGACGCTCAGGGTCTTCGGCCTCGACATCATCCGGCAGGCGCGTGCGGTGAAGTCCCGGATCGGCGTCTGCCAGCAGGAGAACAACATCGATCCGGATCTCACCGTCCTCCAGAACCTCGAGGTCTTCGCCCGCTACTTCAACATCCCCGCGGCCGAGGCGACGCGGCGCTCCCGGGAGCTCCTGCGCTTCATGGCCCTCGACCACCGGGAAAACGCCCGGGCGCTGGACCTCTCCGGCGGGATGATCCGGCGTCTCGTCATGGCCCGCGCGCTTCTAAACCGGCCGGAGCTCCTCATCCTCGACGAGCCGACGACCGGCCTCGACCCCCAGTCGCGCCACCAGGTCTGGGAGCGTCTGGAGGAGCTCAGGGCGGACGGGCTTTCCATTCTGCTGACAACCCACTACATGGACGAGGCCGCCCGCCTCTGCGACCGGCTGATCATCATGGACCAGGGACGCCTTTTGGTCGAGGGGAAGCCGGCCGAACTGGTCCGCCTTCATGTCGGCCGCCATGTCCTCGAGGTCGCGGACCCGGCGGAAGGCCTGCCAGCATTCCTCCGCGAGCGGGGGGTGGTTTTCGAGAACCTCGGTCACCGGCTGATCGTTGATGTGGAAGACGGAACCGTCCTCTACCGGGAGATCGACGGGCGCTTCTGTGACGGGGGGTGCGTCATGCGGATGGCGACGCTGGAAGATGTGTTTCTGCGGCTGACGGGAAGGGAGCTCAGGGAATGAAACTCTATCCGCCGCTCTCCCGCCGCTTTTTCCGGGTCTGGCAGAGGAATCTGACCGTGTACCGGCAAAGCTGGAAGATCAGTTTCATCCCGCCGCTCCTGGAGCCCCTCTTCTACCTGCTCGCCTTCGGCGTCGGTCTGGGCGCGCTCGTGGGAAACATCCGCTACGGGGGGGAGGAGATCTCCTACGTCCGGTTCATCGCCCCGGCGCTCATCGCCATCACCGTGATGAACAGCTCCTTCTTTGAGAACACCTACGGCTCGTTCGTCCGCATGTACTACCAGAAGACCTTCGACGCGATGATGGCAACGCCGCTCACTGTGGAGGAGATCATCATGGGCGAGATCATCTGGGGGGCGACGAAGGCGGTGATCGCGACGGCGATCATGATGGTCGTGATCAGTTTCTTCGGCCTGATCCGCTACCCGGAGGGGCTCCTTCTGCTGCCGCTCGCCTTCTTGGGGGGGCTCGCCTTCGGCGCGGCGGGGATGATCTGCACGGCCCTCGTCCCGAACATCGAGCTCTTCAACCTGCCGGTCTTTCTCTTCATCACGCCGATGTTTCTCTTCAGCGGAACCTTCTTCCCCGTTGAGAACCTCCCCGGCTGGGCGCAGACGACGGCCGCCTTCCTCCCGCTCACCCGCCTGGCCGAACTTGCGCGGGCCTTCACGAACGGCCGGATCAATGCCGGGGTCCTGCCGGGAATCGTCTACCTTGCCGCCTTTGCCGCGGTGGCCTTTCCACTGGCGCTTTACAAGATGCGCAAACGGCTGATCAAATGAATGTCTCGCCGTATATGCCGTCTCTATCCATTATGGATCTGCCGGCAAATGAATGACGATCACCTCTATCGGGATATCGACTACTCCTGGGACGCTTACATAACGACATAACACCAAGGTGAATCGGGGCGGACCGGAGGGCAATCCCGGACCGTAGCCTACTATCCAATCGAGTCTGACACGTCCGCAGCCTCGGGCGGTCAGCTCTCCTCTTTTCGCCGATCGTCCGACATCTCGACGGCGATCGCGGCGGACTGCTCCGCAGGTACGCCCTCTGTCCGGCGCTCATACTCTTCCTCCGCGCGCTCGTCCCCGACGCGCTGTTCCACATCTGCAACCTGCTCCTGCTGACCCGGAAGCTCGACGCGAAGCTCCTCGATGAGCATCATGACCGTCGCTGCGATAGGAAGCGCGAGGAGCGCGCCGAGAATCCCCATCAGCGTCCCGCCCGCAAGGAGCGCGAAGAGCACGACGGACGCCGGAAGTCGCAGCGCCCGTCCATAAATGCGGGGAACGAGCACGCGGCTCTCGAACTCCTCGTACGCGAGCATGATCAACAGGACGACGGCCACGACGACCGGGCCGCGCGCCAGCGCCGCAAGGACCATCGGTCCTATCGAGAGGAAGGCGCCGATGTACGGCAGGACATCCGCAACGCCCGCAAACACAGCAAGCGCCATCGCGTTTGGCACGCCGCACGCCACCAGGAGGACGAACGAAAAGCCCGCAATGAGCAGGCACGTGATCAGCTGCCCGCGGATGTAAGCGCCGACGATNNCGGTCGCGGTCGATCATGATGTAGAGCGCGAGAAAGATGGCGCTCGCGCCGTACGCGGCGATCTCGAAGATGCGCATCGAGAAGGCGAAGGCGTCACTCGAGAAAGCCTCGTACTTGACGTTCCGCAGCCAGCCCGCGATTGGCGCTGTCAGGTTGGAGCGGGCGAGATAATCCGAAAGGTGTGCGCGAAACGCGGGCTCCTGCTCGACCAGCGCTGAGGCCTGCTCCAACAACGACGGGATCGTCAGCGTCACGGCGAGAGTCGCGACGACGAAGAGGAGTGTGAAGACGATGGCGATCCC
>PLLC01000107.1:0-14602 GCA_003141195.1 Syntrophaceae bacterium | reverse complement strand
TCGGGGAGCGGCGGAACGCTGACCGCACTGGGTTGGATTTCTCTTTTCACGTTCTCTTCCTCCGTGTCACGGTTGCAGCCAGCGGTGTGACCGTATTCGCCCCGCGAGCCTGGATCACTGTACCTCAAGGCCTCGATCGGATTCAGCGCCGCCGCCTTCCGCGCCGGGTAGTAGCCAAAGAAGACCCCCACCGCACCCGAAAAGCCGACCGCGACAATCATTACGAGGGGCGAGATCACCGTTTCCCATCCCGTAAAGTGCGCCAGCACCTTCGCGCTCGTGAAGCCGACAACGAGACCGGCCACGCCGCCGAGAATGCCCATCACGATGCTCTCGACGAGAAACTGGATCAGGACGTCCGAGCCGCGAGCCGCGATTGCGAGGCGAATGCCGATCTCTCGCGTCCGCTTCGTGACCGACACCAGCATGATGCCGATGCCGCCCACGAGCAGTGAGATCGATGCAATCGCCGCCGCTCGTAACGTGTGGCTATGCTACGAAGAAAGGCCTTGTATGTCAAGAATTTTATGACCGAAAGCTTCTGTATGATCTAAGCCGCTGCGCCTGGGAATCCCTGAAGCTCTTCCTTCAGGATGCAATTCCCGAAAGGAATCCCCTCCCCGGCGCCGCCATCGCCATCCAGACCTTCGGCGACTTTCTCGGCTTCCCAGATGTCTCTACTTTCCTACCGGGCCGATTCCACGTACGCTACAATCTTCTCGCCGAGCGTCCGGACGACATGTTCGAACTTAGCCTCGTCCCGGTCGAGGAGCGTCATCCGGAAACCGGGCAGGTCGGTGAAGAAGGAGGTCAGCGGAATCACGCAGATCCCTGTCGCGCCCAGGAGGTAATAGACGAAGCGTTTGTCGAATTCGATCGGCTCCGCAACCAGCTCTTCAATGTATGTCCGGACGTCGTCCTGCGGAATCGTAAGTTTCTGACGGCTGTTGAGGACCGCCTCGTTGAAGACGACCGTCATGTAAAAGGCGCCGCAGGTCCGGTTCACCATGACATAGGGGAGATCCTTGAGGAGCCCGTAGGCGATGTTGGAGAGCTTTTCATAGTGGCGGAGTCTTTCTTGCAGGTAGGGCTGGTACTCCGGGTGGGCCATGATCCGGGGGATCGCCATCTGGGGGAGGGTCGTCGAGCAGACCTCCGACATCTTCTGGGTCAGGATCGCATCGATATAGCGGGAAAAGGTCTCATCCCGATCGGCGTTGTAGACTTCCATCCAGCCGCAGCGGGAACCGGGCCAGGGAAACTCCTTCGAGATCCCCTTCATCGAGATCCCCGGGACCTCGCCGACGATGTCGGACAGCGGAACCGTCTTTTTTCCGTTGAAGATGATATTCTGATAGGTCTCATCGAAGATCAGGAAGAGGTCGTAGCGGCGGGCGATATCGACGATCCGTGTGAGCGTCTCCTCCGGATAGACGTAGCCCGTGGGGTTGTCAGGATTGATGACGAGGATGCCGACGATCGCCTTGTGGCTCTTCACCTTCCGCTCTAACTCGTTGATGTCCGGGGACCAGTCGCAGTAGGGGTTCATCCGGTAAGTGTTTGGCGGAAAGGAGGCGTGGAGAACCTCCGCCAAGAGGTGCGTGGAGTAGGTCGGTTCCGGCATGATGATCCGCACATCGACGCGGATAGCGCTGTAGGCGCGGGCGATCGCATCGCCCAGACCGTTGAAGAAGATGATATCTTCCGGCGTGATCTGCGCCTTTCCGCGGCGGTTGACCTTTTCCGCGAGGAACTCGCGGGTCGCGTCCATCCCCTTCGTCGGGGAATAGCCGTAGGTGCAGTCTTCGCGCAACAGGTCGGTAAGGACCTTCCGCATCCATTCGGGAACCTTCTCCCCCTTCTGGACGGGATCGCCGATGTTCTCCCAGACCACCTCCACGCCCGACCTTTTCAACTGGTTGGCTACATTCACGATATGACGGATCTCGTAAACGAGTCCGCTTCCGCTCTTGGCAATGTCGAATCTCATTCCAGCCTCTCATGACTTACGGCGATGGAACCAATAATTTTTTGTCCCTTAACCCTTCTTACGCCGGTTGTCCAGATTTTTTCCGCACGGGGCGGCGAGGTTTTAGCGCGGTATGCGCTCTTTTCCCTAAGCCTGCATAAAAAAACCGGCCGAACATCGCTGTTCGGCCGGTTCCTTCTTCGCGACGATTGAAACTTTTTTACTTTGTCGCCGGAGCGGCCGGAGCGGCCGGTGCTGCAGGGGTCGCCTCGGGAGCCGGGGCCGTGGTCTGAGCCGGTTTCTGCTCTTCGGCTTTCTTGCACCCTACGACTGCAAAGGATAACGCCGCGACAAAAAGCAGGGAAATAATGACAGCAAATACCTTCTTCATTTGGGCACCTCCTTTCTATAAATGGTGGCACTGAGGGATCTTCCTCTAAATTATTAGATTTGATAAACTACAACTTTTTGCTTGTCAAGATAATTTCATCATTATATTAAAAAGATCACTACCGGCGTCTATTCGCCGGAAGAAGGGATGATCTCGAAAAAAATCTTCAAGACGGCGTCGGTGAGGAGAAAAATCGGATGATGCGTGTGGTGGATGTCCTGCCCGGCAAGGCGGAGATCGCGGCGAGCGGCCTAATCGAGAAATATTTTCAGACCGACCCGGACGCCTACCGGTATTTTGTCGAACAATACCGCCGGGACTTCCTTGATTTTAAACATAGATTCTACGGAAACGGCGGGACGGCGGACGGATCGACGGACCCGGGCTGCACCGGGAGGACCCTCACCGCATCGGACGAGGCCTGCATCGAGGCCTTCGACCGGAGCCGTCCCCCCTTCTGCTATCACCTGGGTTCCCTCTACCGTTACCGGATCGATCGCACCGGTCCGGCCGACCGGCCGATCATCCTGGATTGCTATGAACGGAGCGAGGTCACCGGCAGCATCCTGGGAATCCCCACTCACACCCAACATCAAGGCTTCCTGATGCGGTTTTGCCTCTGGATTGAAAAACGGCTTCGGGAACGGGAACGAAGGGAAAAGAGTTGAAAATCAAATGGATCGAAGTATGATAAACTTGTAAAAAGTCTTAAAAGCCGTCAAGTATGTTCGAATCAATATCACAGGGCAGAGCCGAAGCGAGATTCCGCGTCCAGGCGAAGGCTTCACCCGCAATGGAAAGGCATATCGAAAACCGATGAACCCGGAACAGACCTCGCTCCGCGGAATGGTTTACGCCTCCCTCTTCGGGGCGCTGACCGCCGTGGGGGCCTACATCATCATCCCGCTCCCGCCGGTGCCGATTACCCTCCAGACCCTCTTTCTCGGTCTGGCCGGGACACTCCTGGGAGGTCGTCTCGGGGCGCTCAGCCAGGTGGTTTATCTCCTCCTCGGCATCATCGGTCTTCCAGTCTTTGCCGGCGGCAAGGCGGGCCTCGGGGTCCTCTTCGGACCGACGGGCGGTTACCTGATCGGCTTTATCGCCGCCGCCTTCATCATCGGCAAACTCTCCGCCCTGAAGGCGCGTCCCGGTTTTGCGTGGCTCTGCCTCTCTCTTGTCGCGGGAACGGCGGTCGTTTACGCCCTGGGGGTCCTCCAGCTCTCCCTCGTCGCCCGTCTGACCCCGGTGAAGGCGCTGGTCGTCGGCGTCCTCCCCTTCCTCCCGGGCGACGGGATCAAGATCGTCCTCACGGCGCTGATTGCGCTCAAGCTCCGGGATCGTCTCGGCGGGAAGCTCCTATGATCCGTGTCGAAAATCTGGTTTACCGCTACGACGCCGGGGCGCCCGATTGCCTCCAGGGGATCAGCCTCGATATCGAAGATGGCGCGCACACGGCGCTGATCGGGCCGAACGGTTGCGGCAAGACCACGCTCATCAAACACCTGAACGCCCTCCTGTTCCCCCGGGCCGGCACGGTCTGTGTGGACGGGATGATGACGACCGACGTCTCTTCCGTCCGGGAGATCCGCCGGCGGGTGGGGATGGTCTTCCAGAACCCGGACAGTCAGATCGTGGGGATGACGGTGGAGGAGGACGTCGCCTTCGGACCCGGCAACCTCGCCCTTCCTTCCGCGGAGATCCGGCGCCGCGTCGATGAATGCCTGGCGATGGTCGGGATGACGGGTTTCGAGAAACGCGCACCCCACTCCCTCTCGGGCGGGGAGAAGCGCCTCCTCTCCATCGCCGGCGTGCTCGCCATGAACCCCCGCTACATCGCCTTCGACGAACCGACGGCCTATCTCGACCCGGCGGGGAAGCAGCGCGTCCTGGAAATCATCCGGCGGCTGAACCGGGCGGGAATGGCGATCATCCACATCGCCCACGACATGCGGGACGTCGCAGAGGCGGACCGGGTCGTGTTCCTGGACCGGGGGCAGGTGCTTCGGACCGGAACGCCGGCGGAGGTTTTCGAAAAGGCGGATCTGCTGATTGCCGTCGGTCTCGATGGTCTTCCGGGGGGGTGCGGATCGTGATCCGTCTGGGGCAGTACCTGCCGGGCGACACGGTCGTTCACCGCCTCGACCCGCGGGTGAAGATCCTCTCCGTGGTCGCGCTCAGCATCCTTATCTTTGGAGCAACGCCGGCGGAGATCCTGCTGATCAGCGTCTTTCTGCTTGCGGTCATCCGCGTGGCCCGCATGAAGCCCGCGCAGGCCCTGGGGGCGCTCCGGCCTGTGGCGGTTTTCATGGCGATGATTTTTCTCGTTCACCTCTTCTTCACCGAGGGGCGGACGATCCTGTCGCTCGCCCCTCTGCCGGTCCGGATCACGCAGGAGGGTCTCGTCCGGGGGGTTTACGTGACCTGGCAGTTTGCCGGTCTTGTGCTGGGCGCCGCCGTCCTCACGATGACGACGCCCCCCTCCGACCTCGTCGGGGGAATCGAGCGGCTCCTCCGGCCGCTCTCCAGGGTTGGGATCCCGTCGCAGGACCTCGCCGTGATGATCGCGATGGCGCTCCGTTTCATGCCGATGCTCTTAGAGGAGTACGACCGGCTCCGGATGGCGCAGATGGCGCGGGGCGCCGATTTCACGACGGGAAACCTTGCCCTTCGGACGCGCGCCGTTGCGGCGCTCGCCGTCCCGCTGCTCCTCTCCGCCTTCCGCCGCGCCGACGAGCTCGCCGTCGCCATGGAGGCTCGCGGTTACCGGCGCGGCCCCAGGACCACGCTCCGGGAACTGCTGTTTTCCAGATGCGATCTGGGCGCCTTCGCCGTCATGGCCTCATTTTTTCTCGTGAATTTTGCATTAAGAATGGCGATCCGTTGAAAAGTCTGATAAGGGCCTCGCTGAAACCGGAGCGAAAGGATAGGGGTGTCATGAAAAAAACCTGGACGTTTGTCAACACGCCCGCAAAACTGGCGAAGGCCGAAAAATCGATCCGCTCCGCGCCGGTGATCGCCCTCGATACGGAGTACGACTCCTTCCGCTACTTCCGGGACAAGCTCTGCCTTCTCCAGGTCCAGACGGGGGAGAGGACCTGGCTGATCGATCCACTGGCCGCCCTGGACCTCTCCTTTCTCGGCGACGTCCTGATCGACCCGGACGTCCTCAAGATCTTCCACGCCGGCGACAACGACATCCGAATCCTGAGGCGGGACTACGCCTTTGCCTTCCGGAACATCTTCGACACCCACCGCGCCGCATCGCTTCTGGGCTTTCGGCAGCTCGCCCTCTCGACGCTTCTGGAGACCCACCTCGGCGTCATCCTGGAGAAGAAGATGCAGCGCTCCCGGTGGGATATCCGACCCCTCTCCGAGGAACAGTTGGACTACGCCGCCCTCGACACGGCCCACCTGCACGATCTCTACCGGAAGCTGGACACGGAACTGCATGAAAAGGGACTGGAAAAGGAGGCGAAGCGCCACTTCGTCGGGTTGACCGCGGTTGCTTGGCGGCCGAAGGCCCTCGACCGGCTTGGCCATCGGAAACTCCCCGGCTACGGGCAACTGTCCTCCGGGCAGAAGGAGCGGCTCCGGCTGCTCTACCGCTGGCGCTTCGAAAAGGCGAAAGAGATCAACCGCGCCTGCTTCATGCTCCTGCCCGATTCACAGCTCGTCGCCCTCGCGCGTCTGGAAACCGCATCCCTTCAGACCATGGCCGGACGCGGGCTCCTCTCGGCGGATGGCCTGAACCGCTTCGGTCCGGAGATCCTTAAGATCCTCCAACAGGACTGAAAAGCGGGGCCGGACGGATTCATATTACTCCGGCAACAATATATGTCAAAGCCGTCATTCCCGCGAAAGCGGGAATCCAGAATTGGACTGGATGCCGGATCAAGTCCGGCATGACATTTGATATGTTTAATTGCCGGAGTAATAAAATCCGCCTGTTGGCCGGAGCGGAGTGCCAACAAAGAGATAGCATCGTGGACGTTCATCCATGCGATCTATGGCCGTGGGGGTGCGGTGATCTGCCGACCGGCCGCCTGCCACCATATGGCCAGGGTCAACGGCGCCAGCGATGCCGCCGCCGCTGCCAGAGCCATGACCCCGTAGCCGCCGACGGCATACACCACCCCGCTGATGACCTGGCTGGCAGCCGAGGTCAGGTTCAGCAGCATGTCGTTAAACCCCTGGGTCTTGGCCCTCTCTCCAGGCGAAAGCTGGTCGGCCAGCAGGGCGGACCCGGCCACGTAGGCGAAGTTCCAGCCAAGCCCCAGCAGAAAGAGTGCGACCATCAGAGCCACAAGGCCGGTCGAAGGGGCGGCCATCAGGCAGGAGACGATCATCACAACCGCTCCCAGGATGATCACCTGCCCGCGCCCCCACCGGTCGGTCATCCGCCCGGAGATGATGGAGAAGGCGTACATCCCCAGGGTATGGGCAGAGATCACCAGCGACAACGCGCTCAAGGGGTGGTGAAGGGCCTTCATGTGGACGGAGGTGATGGACATCGGCACCATCATCACCATCTGGGCAAAGACCACGCTGACCATGGCCACGATCACCCCGGGCTGCCGCACAATATCTGAAAGGGAGCGGGTCCCCTGCCGGGGGACCGATTCCGGATATAGGCGGGCGAGTTCGCGCCCGACGTCTCGTGGGTCCGGCCTCAGCCCAGCGAAGATCAGTATGGCCGCAAGGATCAAGCCGATAAAGCCGACGCTGTAGGGTCCGGCCAACTCCGAAAAACCGGCCCACTGTGCCAACGTTCCGGTGGGGCCCACCAACAGAGGCCCGAACACCGCCCCCACCGTGCTTCCCAGCACCACATGGGAGATGGCCCGCCCCCGCTCCGAAGGCAGATGGACCTCCGCCGCGGCAAAGCGGCCCAGATCGACGGCCGATCTGGCCATTCCTACCAAGACAAGACCCATCAGGAAGAGCGGCAAGGAACGGCCGACCACCGCGCTCATTGCGATCGCCGATCCGATCACCCCGAGGACCTGGCCCAGGGCGAGACCCCCTCGCCGGCCGATCCGCTCCATGCTGAAGCCCCAGACCAGGGCGCCGAAAGCCTGCCCCAGCACGTAGACGGCGCCGGGCACACCCGCCATGGCCGGCTGTCCGGTCAAATCAACGCCGACGAGAGCGTTGACGGTGAAGGCGGCGATGAATCCGGCCGAGCTCAGGCTCTGGGACAGAAACAGCACGATCGTTATCTTCCGGGCAATACGGGTGTAGTCCTTCACGTTTCTCTCCTTTTTTTCACTGAAATTTCCGGCCAAGAAGTACGGGAAACGATGAGGAATGTCAATGGGAATCGTTTCCGGCGCCATGCGACCCCCCGGCCCGCCACGGGAGAGGTCCGCACCGTCCGGAGCGCCTGATGGGAGTCACCCTTTCCGCATAGGGGACATGGGGAAAAGAGATTGAACTTGCGGGATAAAAACATTGACAAATCAGAAAGAAAGGTGCAGATTTCTCAGCAATTACGATGATCCTGTCCGTCAAAGCGCCTGTATAAACCCGGTGGGCGGTTTGATCCCTGCCGGAGACAGCCGGCAAGGTGTCCCGGCCACGGCAGCCCGCATCTTTAACAGCAACAACCGGAGAGCACCTGAACATGGAAAATCAATTCTTCGAAAAGCCCATCCTCAACTCTCCTTACAAATACTCGGCGCGCCACTGGGAACTGGACGCTTCGGGCCAGCCGACGCAACAGATTATAGAGAGCCGCCGCCGCGCGGAGTTCATCACGCCAATTCCCAAACCCCGAAAACGCAAAGGAGCCGCCGCCCAGCAGGCGATCATCTTCGACGAGGGGAAGGGGCTCTCCACCGCGGCCCAGCAATACGACCCCACGCCAGTGATCAACGACCTCCGCTGTCAGGTGGACGAGTGGCGCGCCCTGAAAAACGAAAACCACTGGCACGTCACGCCGGAAACCGCCCGCCTGCTCAACCACTGGCGGCATCACAAATTCAGCCACATCCGCCCCTTCTTCTGCCAGGTGGAGGCGGTCGAGACGCTCATCTGGCTCACCGAGGTCGCCCCGACCATCGGCAAGTTCGGGAAGGGTTTCCTGGACCACCTGGCCAATGCCAACCATGACGCCAACCCGGAGCTGATGCGCCTGGCCCTGAAAATGGCCACGGGGGCCGGCAAAACGACCGTTATGGCGATGATCATCGCCTGGCAGACGATCAACGCCGTCCGCCGGCCGGGGAGCCAGGCGGTTCACCCGGGGCTTCCTCGTTGTCACCCCGGGGCTGACGATCCGCGACCGCCTGCGCGTCCTCCAGCCCAATGATCCGGACAGCTACTATCGGAGCCGCGAGCTGGTCCCGGAGGAGATGCTGGGGGATATCGACCGGGCCAAAATCGTCATCACCAACTACCACGCCTTCAGGCGCCGCGAACGGCTGGAGCTCTCCAAGGGCGGCCGCTCCCTCCTCCAAGGCCGCGGCGGCGAGGCGCTCGACACCCTCGAAACCGAGGGGCAGATGCTCCAGCGGGTGATGCCCGGTCTGATGGGGATGAAGAACATCCTGGCGATCAACGACGAGGGGCACCACTGCTACCGGGAAAAGCCCGGAGATGAGGACAGGGGAGACCTGAAGGGCGATGACAGAAAAGAGGCGGAAAAGAACAACGAGGCCGCCCGGCTCTGGATCTCGGGCCTGGAAACGGTCAACCGCAAGCTCGGCCTGACGCGCGTTCTCGACCTCTCCGCCACGCCGTTTTTCCTGAGTGGGTCCGGCTACGCGGAGGGAACCCTGTTCCCCTGGACGATGAGCGACTTTTCGCTGATGGATGCCATCGAATGCGGCATCGTCAAACTGCCGCGCGTTCCGGTGGCCGACAACATCCCCGGCGGGGAGATGCCCCGCTTCCGGGAGCTGTGGAAACACATCGGACCGAAGATGCCCAGGAAGGGCCGGGGCAAGGCCAAGAACCTCGATCCTCTCAGTCTCCCCACCGAGCTGCAGACCGCCCTGGAGGCCCTCTACGGCCACTACAAGAAGACCTACGATCTCTGGGAGAAGGCCGCGATCCGCATGCCGCCCTGTTTCATCGTCGTGTGCCAGAACACATCCATCTCCAAGCTGGTGTACGACTATATCTCCGGCTTCCACCGGCAAAACGACGACGGTTCGACCACCCTGCAAAACGGCCGCCTGGAGCTGTTCCGGAACTTCGACGAGCACGGCAACCCGCTCGGCCGGCCCCGCACCCTGCTGATCGATAGCGAACAGCTCGAATCGGGCGAAGCCCTGGACGACAACTTTCGCGGGATGGCCGCCGACGAACTCGACCGCTTCCGCCGCGAGATCGTCGAGCGCACCGGCGACCGCCGCCAGGCCGAGAACCTGAGCGACCAGGAGATCCTCCGGGAGGTCATGAACACTGTCGGTAAGCCGGGCCGTCTGGGCGATGCCATCCGCTGCGTTGTCTCGGTCTCCATGCTCACCGAGGGCTGGGACGCCAACACCGTCACCCATGTCCTGGGCGTGCGGGCCTTCGGCACGCAGCTACTTTGCGAGCAGGTCATCGGCCGCGCCCTGCGCCGCCCCAGCCGCCCCGCGAGACCATCCAGGTCCGGGCCGTGCGTCCCGACCGCGATTCCCTCGAAATCCGCTTCCCGCGCGTCGCTGGCTACCGGGTCGAACTGCCCGAGGAGCGCCTGACCGCCGCCTTCAATGCCGATTCCGTCCTGGAGCTGACGCCGGACCTCGTCGGCCCCTCGATCACGAAAAACGCCGGCATCATCGGCCAGGACGTCGATTTGAACCTGGAACACCTTGATGAGATGCGCCGCTCCACGATCCTGTTCCGTCTCACCCAACGTCTCCTCTACACGAAGTGGCGCGACCCGGGCGAGGAACCCAAGCTGCACCTCTTCGGCCAGCTCAAGCGAATCGCCCGGCAGTGGCTCGACACCTGCCTGAAATGCAAGGGCGGGACCTATCCCGCCCAGTTGATGTACCAGGAACTCGCCGACATGGCCTGCGAAAGGATCACCGCCGCCATCACCCGCACCCTGGAGGGAAAATATCCCGTCAAGGCCGTCCTCGATCCCTACAACCCCGTAGGCTCCACCATGCACGTGAGCTTCACCACGTCGAAGACGAGCCGCTGGGAGACCGACGCCCGGCGCTGCCACATCAACTGGGTCATCCTCGACAGCGACTGGGAGGCCGAGTTCTGCCGCGTGGCCGAGTCGCACCCGCGCGTCATAGCCTACGTCAAGAACCACAACCTCGGCCTGGAGGTGCCCTACCGCTATGGTTCCGAGACGCGCCGCTACCTCCCCGATTTCATCGTCCTTGTTGACGACGGCCGCGGGGCGGACGACCCGCTCCACCTGATCGTCGAGATCAAGGGCTACCCCTACTATGTCCTCGCCGACAGCCGCGATGGCCAGCTCAAAGAGGCCGAGGTCACCCGGACCGCGCCGTCGAGCCAGCCGACCCGCGGCGACATCCGCCAGGGGTTCGTCTATGAACGGGTGCCGCACATCACCCTCAAGGCCATCGCCAACAACGCCGAGATCGACGTCATCTGGGAAAAGTTCCAGGAAACACTGGAGCCGCTGCGGGAGCAGCTCAACCAGGCCCTCGGCAAGACCTGGGAGGAATGGGAGATCCCCCGCGACGCCGAATATCCATGGGATACCAAAACGCAGTGGCTCTTTTATGCACTCAAGGCTGAACAAGCCAGCGGCGTGAATGGAAGCCCCAAAAGAATCGAAGAGTTGCTATACGGTATTAACCATAATCTCGAACGTAAATACACGCTTAAAACGCTGCCGGAACGCCCTGCTGATCCGTGGCGGGAGGCCGCCAAGAAGCTCCATACCGACTGGTGGCGGGAGCGCATTGCCCGTCAGAAGGAGATAGACGCCTCCATCGCCGCCAAGACCGAGTTCGAGTACCTCTACGACAAGCCCTACGATGACAAAAAGACAGTCCGCGTCGCCGGGCCGTTCACCGTCGAGAGCCTCTCGCCCCACCGTGTTCTGGGCGTGGACGAGAACGACGAACTGATCGACGGTATAGCGGATCCCAGGGACGGCTATGGCGGGGTCTGCGACTTCACACAAATGATCCTGGAGAACCTCAAGATTGCCGGCGTCCAGCAGGCCCACAAGGAGGACCGGATCGTCTTCAGATCGCTCACCCCCTGGCCGGGCGAACTGGTCTGCGCCGAAGGCCGCTACATCGAAGGCAATGCGGAGGCCGGCGCGGAGAAGCGGGCGGCCATCTTCATCGGCCCGGAATTCGGTACTGTCTCCCGCCCCGACCTGGTGGCCGCCGCCCGGGAGGCGGGCGACGCCGACTTTGACGTTCTGGTCGCCTGCGCCTTCAACTACGACGCCCACTCCTCGGAATTCAACAAGCTCGGCCGCATCCCCGTCCTCAAGGCCCGGATGAACGCCGATCTGCACATGGCAGACGACCTGAAGAACACCGGCAAGGGAAACTTGTTTGTCATCTTCGGCGAGCCGGACATCGACATCCTCCCAGCCGACGGGGGACAGATCCGGGTGAAGGTCAACGGCGTGGACGTCTTCCACCCCAACACCGGCGAGGTACGCAGCGACGGCCCCGAGGGGATCGCCTGCTGGTTCATCGACACGGACTACAACGAGGAGAGCTTCTTCGTCCGCCACGCCTATTTCCTGGGGGCGAACGATCCCTACAAGTCACTCAAGACGACCCTCAAGGCCGAGATCAACGAGGAGGCCTGGGCCTCCCTCAACAGTGACACCTCCCGGCCCTTCGACAAGCCGAAATCCGGCAGAATCGCCGTGAAGGTGATCAACCACCTGGGGGATGAAGTGATGAAGGTTTTCCTGGTGAAATTATGAAATTGTGATTGTTCATAGTTTCTTAACCAAAACAAATTGGAGGCCTAGTTGAATGCAAATTTCACGGCTCAAGCTGGAGAACTTTCGAGGAATCAAGTTTGCAGATCTTGAATTCAATGGGCACACGCTGTTAGTCGGACAGAATAATGTTGGCAAATCAACAATCTGTGACGCGCTTGAGCTCGCATTGGGGCCGGATCGCCAAAATCGATCCCCTGTCGTCGAGGAGTACGATTTTTACAACGCGTCATACCTCGACGAGAACAACGAGCCTCTTCCCATTCGCATCGAAATTCTACTAACCGATGTTACCCCTACCGTTGAAAAGGCTTCTTTTAATCTCATCCGGGTTAATTCCCCGCAGCTTGCTGCGAAAGGCCTATTCCTTATAGGTGCTTTTGATACCCCGTAGCTTGCTGCGGGGTAGTTCATTTATCTTGAACGTTGGAACCGTAAGACACGCCGCATCCTAGGATCAGGGGCACTTGATCAAGTTGATGGCGAGGAATTTGTCTGGTGCCTTCGCTTGCTAACCATAGCCCGCTACAACAAAGAAGAAGATGAGTTTGAGGCAGCGACCCACTATGCAAAGGCTTATGATCCTGAGGATGAACAGGATAGCCGTGTGCCGCGTAGCATCAGGCGAAATTTTGGATTTCTGTATCTGCGTGCTTTGCGCACAGGATCTCGTGCCCTCAGTTTAGAGAGAGGTTCACTCCTGGACATCATTATGCGCATCCAGAGTTTGCAAACTGGCATATGGGAGCATGTTCGTCGCCGTCTACAAGATTTGGAACCACCGATCGAGGATGGTGCTGCCAAGCTCACGCCGGTGCTTCGTTCAATTGAAGCGCGCCTTGCGGAATACATTCCTATGGCCAAGCAAGGTGAAGCAACGCGTCTTTTCGTGTCCCAGCTCACGCGGGAGCACTTGAGGAAAACGCTGAGTTTTTTTCTCTCACTTTCGGAAGACCAGCTACCGGTTCCCTTTCAGGATGTCGGAACGGGGACTCTTAACATTCTGGTATTAGCGCTTCTCAGCTTTATAGCCGAACTTAAAGAAGAAAATGTCATTTTTGCCATGGAGGAGCCGGAAATTGCACTGCCGCCGCACACCCAAAGACGGATTGCCAGCTATCTGCTCAACAAGACGACACAATGCTTTGTAACATCTCATTCGCCTTATATACTTGAATGCTTTACACCAGAACAAATCATGACTTTAACTCGTAATCATTGATGTCATTTCCTCGAAAATTAGGATATGAACAACTTGTCTTATGAAGGAGCACTTCCAACGGATACATGGTTGAGTTAATGTGGCACCGCAGTGAAACCAGACGGTAAAGGAGAAAACAAACATCAACCTGACGCATCGGAAGAAACCGACCTACTCAACTCAATCCACCATAATGTTTGGAGGTTTCAAACATGCAGAGCCACGTTCATCATGCCCATCTGTTTGCTTCTGACCTTGATGCCGCCTTGAAATTCTACCAAGAAATGTTCGGAGGAAAGATCCTGGCCGACTTGAACATGGCCGGCGCCCGAAATGTTTTCGTGGCAGTTGGCAAGGGGCGACTCCACTTTTATGACCAACCGCCCAAGGACGAAGGAAATGGTGCTATTCCAGATTATTCCAGAAAAACTCCCACCAGGAGACTATAAAGACCTGGGGGAAATTTTTTTATTTCCAGGTGGAGCATGAAGTGACATGCTTGCATAACGATGACGCTTGTGTAACTTACCAACGAACCCTTGGGAGGCCGCATACCAGGCATTTTTGACAACATAGAAGAAAAACTGCTTTACGCCACCCCAGTTACGGCTTGTAATGGGCAACGGTTTGGTTTATATAATGCGTGCTTGTACTAGTAAAAAAAAAGGTCAGTGACATGTCCAATGTGATCCTGAAGAACGTGGTGAAGCGGTTCGGCTCGGTGACGGCGGTTGACAACCTGACGATCGAGGTCCGGGACCGGGAGTTCGCGGTTCTGGTCGGTCCCTCCGGATGCGGTAAGACCACCGCGCTGAGGATGGTCGCGGGCCTTGAGACGATAACGTCCGGCGAGATCTTCATCGGCGACACGCTCGTCAACGACATGGCGCCCAAGGACAGGGACATCGCCATGGTTTTTCAGAATTATGCCCTCTACCCGCACATGAACGTCCGGGATAACATGGGCTTCGGGCTCAAGATCCGGAAGTTTGCCAAAGAAGAGATCGACTCTCGGGTGCAGGAGGCGGCCGACATCCTTGGCATCCAAGAACTGTTGGGGAGGAAACCCAAAGAGCTCTCCGGAGGCCAGCGGCAGCGCGTGGCGGTGGGAAGGGCCATCGTCCGCAAGCCCAAGGTGTTCCTGTTCGACGA
>PLLC01000075.1 GCA_003141195.1 Syntrophaceae bacterium | reverse complement strand
ATCATCTTGAGCTCCGCCATGCGTTTGAGGATGAGGTTCTTCCGATTGCGGGTGATTCCGGGTTTCCCCAGGGGGTTGTAGCGAGCCGGGGCTTTGGGAACCCCCGCCAGGAGGGCGCACTCGGCCTCGGTCAATTCCTGCGGATACTTGTCGAAATAAAGGCGGGCGGCCTGGACGATGCCCCAGACCCCGTTCCCGAAGTAGACTTCGTTGAAATACATCTCCAGAATTTGCTTCTTGGTGTATTTGCGTTCATATTCCAAGGCCAGGAGGCCTTCCTTGAACTTCCGTTGAATGGTTTTTTTGCCGGAAAAATATTTATTCTTGATCAACTGCTGGGTGATCGTCGAGCCCCCCTCGGCCATTCTCCTTTTGATCACGTCCTTGACCAGGGCGCGGGTTATGCCGCGCAGGTCGATTGCCCCGTGTTCGTAAAAACGGGAGTCTTCGATGGCCACCAGGGCATTTTGCAGGAAAATGGGAATTTGGTCGATGGAAACCCAATATCTTCTCTCGGGCAAGAGCCGACCCACGAAACGCGACTGGTTGTCAAAGACCTTGATAGAGATGTAGCCGGGCGCAAAGGAAGGATACGTGGCCATTTTTTCCTGGGCATGAACCGCCGTGCCGGGGCATAAGAAAAGGAAAAGTCCCAGGGTGGCAAAAACCCGTTTTACAGCGCCCATAGATTCCCCATCATTCCTTCATCCGCTCGGGATTCCCGTAACTTATCTTCACATAGTCCGCCCCATACTTTCTCTCCAAACTCCGCATAATAAAATGCCCTCTGGCCATGTTCTGAAAGTGGTCTATGAAAATAGTATTTATCAATGCGCCCCCAGCCGCACCAATGACCGGCACGGCAGAGGCAGCAGCCTTTTGTGACACCGTGACTCCAAACCTGGAGGCAATGGTCGCAATTAACCTAACCAATACAGGGGCTCCTTCTTCGGTAATCCCCTTCTCAACGATATACTTCGCCGCTTCCGATACCTGCTTGGCCAGCAGCGCCTTCACGGCATAGTATCCACTTTCCGAGGCATTGTCTTTTTCGGAGCTGCCGCCCAGAGCAAAAACCTCCAGACATGCCAGTCTTGTTTCTATTCGTTGAACATCTTCACCTTCACTTCTGGCAATGTCAGCAATGGAACGAAACATGATGACGGTCGTGGCGGGTAATTCGATTGCTAAGGCAGGCAGTCCAAAGGCGCCTCCTATCCCACCGGAAGCGGCCACAAGAAATTTATGGAGGGTGTCTCTCGACGCTTTCTTTTCGCTGTGGTCAATGGTTTTAACTGCGACATCGAGTGCATGACGTAAAGATTTCCGGGTGATTGTCTGGATAGCACTGGTCCATTTCGCCGGCAGATAGTCAAAGGCTTTCTCGAACGGTATACCGATGACATTGGTCAGTTTAGCGGCGAGACCAGGATTTTCAAGAAGGTCTATTGCGTGTTTTAAGCGACTAATATCTTCTGGACTCATTTCCATCTGCGATCTTCCCCTGAATGATCAGTTTCTTCATTTGGCATGACCGTCTCCGTTGTCGGGAAGCGAAGGGTCTGTCGCCCGCCTGGTCCATAAACTTACGGGAGAGAATATCACCGGGAAGAACAGATGGCAAGAGTAATCATCCTTAAAATCATTGACAAACCGTATATAAAGTGATTCATTGAACCCGCTTTTCGGCTGGCTTGTTTCATCGTAAAACAGCAATCGGGTTCCTTCCGCAAGCTTCAACAGGATCATGGGGCAGGGGAATGACCGCAAAAAGGAGACCCTTGCCGCGCACCACAACGTCCTGGAGGCCTGGTGGGCGGTGGCCCGCGATGATTTTGCCGGACTCCGTGACGGTAAAAAGATGCCAGACGTCCGCCACGAGCTGCTGACCACGCTCAAAGGAAAGCTCATTCCCTTGAACGTCCTCGACGAGTTCAAAAGCGCCGGGGTGTTTGTGAACTGGTGGCAGCAGATCCGCTATGACCTCAAGACCATCATCTCCACCGGCTGGCACCACAGCCTGATTCCTGACGACTACCTGATAGCAGCCTTCTTTCAGGCCGAAACCGACGAGATTGAAGCTCTGGAGGCGCGGATCGGCGAGGCGCAGAGCGAGTTGGCCGAGGCGGTTGAAACGGCGCAGGAAGTGGCCGCTTATGAACCCGAAGAGGACGAGAGCGTCACCGCCGCCGTCATCAAAAAAGCCCTCAAGGAGCTGATCGACGACCTCAGAGGGAGCACGGGAGAATCGGCCCGCAAGGAGCGGGAAACCCTGCAAGCCCGCCTTGCCAGAACCGACGCCATTCTTGCCGCCATCGGCGGCCCGCTCACCGATGAAGAGGCCCGGGGGCTGATCCTGAAAAAGCTCTATGATCTCGCCGCGGGCGAGCTGAATCGCTACCTCAACGCCGAAAAGCGCGGCCTCATCGCCGTGGTGGAAAACCTCTGGGACAAATACGCCGTCTCCAGCCGCGAACTGGAACGGGAACGGGCCGAAACGCTGAAAACTCTCGATAAATTCTTAAAGGGTCTTGGTTACCTTGAAAAAGACGTTGATTCCCCGGGGAAGGTGTTCGCTATCTTCTGACCAAAGGGGCCATAAAGGGGCCACAGATTAGGAGGGATGGTCTCCGGATTGCCGGATGATGATCAGCGAACCGTGCTTGACACATGTACTGCGGTGAGTAAAATCACTCATCGTATTGAGTAAATTGTAAATCGCGGCATAGGCATACTGACGGGCCTACAAAATCAGATCCGCGAGCGGTCACTTGAAAGAAGCTGGAGGGGGTTTTGAAAGCTCTTGGTTACGTTCGAGAAGGCACGGAGAGAGAGGGGGGTATAAAATGAGCAAAGGCAAAACAACCGTCATTGAGGTTCAAGGCACTGATATTGCGATTATGTCCAAAGAACAGGGAGATTTTATCTCGCTTACCGACATGGTAAGAAATTTTGACGGCGGTAACGCCCTCATCGAGCAGTGGCTGAAAAACAAAGACACGGTCCTTTTCCTCGGCATCTGGGAACAACTCAACAACCCTGTTTTTAATTCCCTCGAATTCGAGGGAATTAAAAACGAGGCCGGTCGGAACAGCTTCTATCTGTCTGCCAAAAAGTGGATCAAGCTCACACGCGCCACAGGACTCATCGCCAGCGCTGGTCGCTATGGCGGCACCTATGCCCACAAGGACATTGCCTTCGAGTTCGGCTCCTGGCTTAGCCCCGAGTTCAAACTCTACCTGATCAAGGAATTCCAGCGTCTCAAAGACGACGAAAACCGCCGACTCTCTCTGGCGTGGAACCTCAATCGCACCCTGTCGAAGCTGAACTACCGTATCCACACCGACGCCATCAAGGCTCACCTCATTCCAGCCATCGTCACCCCGGATCAGGTTGCTATTACTTACGCCACTGAGGCGGATATCCTGAATGTCGCACTGTTTGGCCAAACCGCCAGACAATGGCGCGATGCCAATCTCAAGTTCGAAGGCAACATGCGCGATTATGCAAGCGTCGAACAGTTGCTTGTTTTGGCCAACATCGAGGGGATGAACGCCGAGTTCATCCACATGGAGCTGACCTAGGGTGAACGTCTGAAAAGACTCAATGAAATTGCGATCCGTCAAATGAGGACGCTGACCTCGGCTGTAAACCTGAAGGAGTTGGGGGGTGGCACGGGGGCCAATGAGAAGTAAAACGAAACCAAAGCTGGATGACCTTGTTCAGTCTATCGGCGAAATCGCGAGGGCACGCAATCAGCTTGCGCGTCAGGCTGAAAAGCAATACGCCCTTGAAGTAGAGCACATCCTGAAAACCCAATGCCGTGATCCCCGGCGCATCGAACGCCTGCTTGACGGCATACTCGATTTTTGTTTCGATTCTGCGATGCTGTGTTTATACAAGAAACTCTGCCGGTATTACTTCGAAATAGACCCGAGGGCAACGGCTTCGTATGTCTATGCCTACCGTGACATGTTGGATGATGAAGGGGAAGCTGATAAGGGTGAAGGGTGAAATGAAGGCTGTGGAAGACGCGAATCGTTGGCAGACAAAATCTTTACGAGATTTGGCGACCATCAACTATGGACGATCTCCGTCTGAAATTCTGGCTGACGACGGTGTTTATCCGGTTGTTGGCACAGGGGGCAGTGAACGACGGGGCAACGACTACCTTCACGATGGTGAATCTATCATCTTAGGGCGAAAGGGAACCATTGATCGCGTTTACTTCGCCACGGGCAGGTTTTGGACGATTGATACCGCATACTATCTGACCGACTTTACGGAATCGGTCCCACGGTGGTTGTACTACTTTCTCCAGACCATAGATTTACGCCAGATGAATGAAGCAACCGGTGTTCCCAGCCTGTCGCGAGAGTTACTCTACAAGATTGAAATCCCGACGCCGCCCAAACCCGAACAAACGAAAATCGCCGAGGTCTTCTCGACGGTGGACCGGGCGATTGAACAGACCGAGGCGCTGATTGCCAAGCAGCAGCGCATCAAGACTGGCCTGATGCAGGACCTCCTCACCCGCGGGATCGACGAACACGGCAACCTACGCTCCGAACAAACCCACCAATTCAAAGACTCCCCGCTGGGCAGGATTCCGGTGGAGTGGGACGTGGCCAGTCTCCAATCCATGGCCAGCAAGGATAAGCATTCGATAGTCGATGGTCCATTTGGCAGCAACCTCAAGATGATCCACTACAGGGATTCGGGCGTTCCTATTATTCAAAGTGGATTTGTAACAAGAGGAGTCTTTGCAGCCAGCAATTATCTTTATGTTGATAAAAGCAAATTCAAATCAGAAATTAGAAGCAAGGCGGTGCCTGGCGATATAGTCATGGCAAAAATAGGGGCGAGATGCGGAATGTCTTCAATTCTTCCTGACAATCACCCTATTAGCATAATTGCAGGTAACTGTATCAAAGTCACAGTATCTGAGGAAAACTCAAACAAGTATGTGCTGGCATGCTTGTAGCGTAAATACTCAATAACACATTTTGAAGACATTATATCTACGACCGCCCAACCCGCAGTTAATATGCCTGCACTAAAAGTGATACTCTTAAAGAAGCCAACGCTTACAGAACAGCTTTTGATTGTAGAGTGTTTCGAAAAGTCACAGTCAGAGATAGAGGTACAGGAGAGAAGTCTATACCGGCACGCCCATCGACAAGACCGAACGGGTCTTCGGCGACTACATCGACAAATACACCATGCGCCAGTCCATCGATGACGGCGTGACGCTGGAAATCGTCTATGAAGGCCGCACCCACAACGCCGAGGTGGCCGATCATGCAGGCATGGACACGGCCTTCGCGGATGTCTTCAGCGACTACAACCTCCAGCAGCGGATGGAGATTCTCGGTTACGGTTCCCGCGACGCCTACCTGGAAGCCGATCCGACCATCGAGGCCAAGGCCAGGGACATGGTGGCCCACTACCTGACCCATGTCTTCCCCAACGGCTACAAGGCGCAGGTGGTGGCCACCTCCCGTGAGGCGGCGGTGCGTTATAAGAAACACATCGACGCCGCTCTGGCAGATGAGCTCGCCGAACTGGAGAAATCTAATCCCGGGAAGCTCGACCTCGACCAATTGCGGAGGCTGACGACGGACGTCATCATCTCGGGCAATCACAACGATCTTCCGCATCTCAAGGCCTATTCGGACGGCTCCAGGCACGAGACCAGCATCAAGAGTTTCAAGATGGCCTTCGGGGGCAAGGAGGAGAGCGTCACCGGGGACATGGGGATCTTGATTGTGATGAACATGCTCATTACCGGTTTCGATGCACCGGTGGAACAGGTAATGTACCTGGACAAGGTGATCGTTGCCCACAATCTGCTTCAGGCCATCGCCCGCGTGAATCGCGTGGCCGGAGAGTTCAAGGACAAAGGATTTGTGGTCGATTATGTGGGCATCGGCCACCACCTGAAAAAGGCCATCGACACCTACGACGAACGCGAGCAGAAGGAAGTGATCGATACCTTGGGCTTCCCCGAGGAGGAGCTGCGGGAACTTGCCGCCAGCCATGCCGCCGTCATGGACCTGCTCAAGAAGCACGGCTTGACGGACCTGACCGATCACGATGCGTTCTTTGATCTCTTTTATGACGAAGATCTGCGTTTCGATTACATGCTGGCATTCAAGAAACTGACTCAGTGCCTGAACGTGGTCTTTCCCGCCCGGCAAGCCCTTGACTATATGGCCGACTACCAGGCCCTTGCTGCGATTAATGTGATGGCTGCCAAACACTTCCGCGATGAGCGACTGAGCATGAAAGGCATCCCACCCAAGTTGCGCGGCATTACCGATGCCTATCTGGAGTCAAAGGGGATCGAGGTAAAGGTCGAACCGATCTCCATTCTCGATGCGGATTTTCAGAAACAGGTCGGCAATCGGAGCCGCACCAAGACCAAGGCGGCGGAGGTGGAGCATGCTATTCGCCACCACCTCGATGTCGAGTTGGACGACGACCCCGATCTGCAAGCCTCCTTTGCGGAGGCGCTGGTGGCGATTTTCAAGGAGTTCCGCGACAACTGGAGCAAGATATACGAGGAGCTGGAGAAACTGCGGAAGCGCATCGTCGATGCCTGCAAGGAGCCGACCTATGGGCTGGATCGTAAAAAGCAGATGCCGCTGTTTCGGATGTTCAAACGGGAGATTTTCGGGGAGATCTTTGGGGGAGGCAAAGGTGATCTGCCGGAAGGGATGTTTGGCATTGCAGAGAAGATGAGTGAAGAAGACAAGATCAGCCATCTGGTTGATTTGACCCAGAAGGCCTTTCTCGCCGTGGAACGCGAACTGAAACTCACCGGCTTCTGGGAGAGCATTCCCGCACGCCAAAAGCTCCGGGCGGATCTCCAGGGGATCCTGCTCGCGCCGGAGTTCTTGAAACTCCCCGGCCTTGTGAAGAATCGCGCCCATATCATCTCCCGGATCATGGAGATCGCGGAAAAGAACAACGACATCATTCTCTACGCGGAGTGATTAAAGTGGTACTGGAATTCACGGTTCAAAGATCGGCCAAGCGGCGTAACCTGACCATCACCGTCGAACGGGATCGCAGCGTTGTCGTCCATGCGCCGGTGGGCATTTCCGACGAAAAAATCCGGCAGGTCGTCGAGTCCAAACGTCAATGGCTTTACGAAAAAAAAGGCCACCCTCAGAAATACCGGGACCTGCCCCATCCACCGGGGAAGGAACTGGTGAGCGGCGAATCGGCGCTCTATCTGGGGCGGCAATACCGCATCGAGGTGATCAAAACGGGTTTGACCGAGGTGCAGTTTAGCCAGCGTTTCCTTATCCCGGCTGCACAGGGGAAGAAACGGGTGGAGGCATTACGGGAATGGTATATTGGAAAGTCCAAAGAAAAGATCATCCCTCGGGTGAAGATACATGCCCGTAAGCTCGGTGTCGATGTTGCCGGGATCAGGGTCGTGGACAGCCGCTATCGCTGGGGGTCCTGCACCGTCAGGAACAACGTCGGCCTAAACTGGCGGCTGATCAAAGCGCCGATGTTTGTTATCGACTACGTCATCGTCCATGAACTCGCCCATCTCATCGAAGCCAATCACACCCCCCGGTTCTGGAACATCGTCCGTGCACAAACGCCAACGATGGATAAGGCGAAGGCCTGGTTGAAGGAGAACGGCCAGCTGCTTGAAGAAGTAATGTAAAAATTACTTATCGAATAAACACTTACGTATTACCGGGAGAAGGGTATTACGTAAGCACACCAGATGAAAATCCCGATTTCAATAAACTATCGACAAACACCTGATATGTTCGATATCGTCGGACGCCTGCACCAAATCCGCCCGTCAATTTTTCTGTCCGTTGTCGCCTCAGCGAAATATTAAAAAATCACCGCAGGTTTTTGCATTCTGTGTCGTTTAACCAAGTATGAATCGGGATGAGAAGAGGGGGTCAAGATGAGGTGCCATCGCATCCAAAAAAGGCTTGCCGCGTACCAGGACGGTGAAGTGGGCGGGAAAGAGCGGGAGCGAATCGCCGCGCACCTGGAAGGGTGTCCGGCTTGCCGGAGCGCCTATGCCGAACTGGAACAGGCCTGGCAACGGCTGGAGAAAATTCCGGAAATCCAGGCTTCTGCCGGATTCGAACGGCGTCTTTTCGAACGGATCAACGCCGTTCCCGAGCCCCGTTCACGGTGGCGCTTCCCGTGGGTTTCCTGGATTGATCGGGCGTATCCCGCCCCGGTGACGGCGGCTGTTCTTTTGCTCGTGGGGACGGTGCTGGGGGGCTATCTGGGAAACGCCCTGGTGTCGGGTCTCTCGTCCGCTCCCGCTCAGGTGCAGGCTTCCCGTGTGGGCACGGACATCGTTTCTTTTAGGGTCTTTTCTGCCGCGCCGCCGGGGACACTGGGGGACGGCTACCTGCGCATGGCCCATTTTACGGAGGAATATCGGAAATGAAGGGAAAGTTGCTGATCGTCGTTCTGACCCTGTCGCTGGTTGTCAACGCGTCTGCCGTCGCCACCATCGGGTACCATTACTGGCGTAACACATGCTTCGCGCCGTCGGCGCCTTGTCCGCTCAACCAGGAAGACCATTATCTCTATCAGGATCTCGGTCTTTCCCCCGAGCAACTGGCAAAAATGGCGTCGCTGGCCGGCTCGTTTCACCGCCGTCTCAATGGGCTCGAAGCGGGGATCGAGGCCAAGAGAAATCTCCTGATCGACCGTCTGGAGGAGAAGAAGATCGATCTGCCGCGGACGGAGGCGATCCGAAAAGAAATAGCGGCCTTTCAGGATGAGGTTCAAAAAGAAGTCATTGCGCACATCGCGGAGTCGAAGAAAATCATGACCCCCGCTCAGCAGAAGCGTTTTATCGAGCTGCTCCGGGCAAGCTCGAACAATGGGCAAATCCATTCGCCATTTTCCAAGAACTGAGGCAAACGATGAATCTGCGTTACGTTTTCCAGGAGCTCACCCGCCGGAGGCGAAGAACGGTCATAGCCGTGATCGGCCTGTCCATCGGCATCGCGCTCCTGGTCATTCTCAACGCCCTCTCCCTGGCCTACCATGAGGCGGCCCGCGCCCCCTTGAAAGAGATCGGGGCCGATATCACGGTGCAGCGGCCCGGAAACGTCCCCGAGGAGATGGCCGGCGCCGTGTTTCCCTGCTCGGCCGTGACGATCCGCAGGGATGAAATCGACCGGAGCGAAAAAATACCGGGTATTCGGGGCATGGGAACGGCCCTGCTCCTCTGGGTGTTCGATTCGCACCAGGTCTGGATCGTCCTGGGGATCGAGCGGGAGAATCCCGTCGGGCCGTCGATCCTCCGGAACTTTGTCAAGGAGGGGCGATATCTCGCAGCGGGCAAACCGGAGGCCCTGGTCGAAGCGGCCTACGCCCGCCAATTCGACATCCGGTTGGGGGACAGCGTGTCCATCGCGGGCCGGTCGTTTCCTGTCGTCGGCCTGGTGGACGCATCTGGCGCTGCGAAGATCGCCGTGGCCAACCTCTATCTGCCCCTCTCGGAGGCGCAGGCCATCGCGGCGGCTTCCAAGCCGCTCCAGTCCGTTTCCCCCTTTGCGCAAGGGGATGTGAACCTGCTGTTCATTCGGGCGGATCAGCAAAAAATCACCTCCGTGGCCTCCGCTCTCAAAGGCATTTTGGGAGATAAGGTCGCCGTCGCCACCCCTGATTCCTTCCTCAAACTCCTGGGGAGCTTCTTTGCCCTGTCGGATAAATTCACGCTGGTCGCCTCGCTGATCGCCATTCTCATCGCCGTTCTGATCGCCTTCAAGACGATGGCGGGAAACGTGGCGGAGCGGACGCGCGAGATCGGCGTCCTGAAGGCCGTGGGCTGGACCCGGCGAAACGTGACCCTGCAACTGCTCACGGAGTCGGTCGTCCAGTGTTTCATCGCCGGGGTACTTGGGCTTCTGATTGCCTACGCGGTTTCCTTCGCGCTCGGCTTCATGACGGTGAACATCCCCATTCCCTGGGAGATGAGCCCGACCCCCCATTTTCTTCCCGGCGGCGGCGCCCCGCTCTTCAAGACCCTGCGGCTTCCCGTCCATATCCCCGTATCGCTGGCCCTTTTTGCCGTTCTGCTCTCCGTCGTAATCGGCGGCCTGACGGGCGCCCTGCTGAGCAGTCATATTTCCAAAATCAAGCCTTCGGAGGTCTTAAGACATGAGTGAATCGATTCTGGTCGGCGTCGATCTGACCAAAACTTTTGACGACCTGACCGTTGTCAGGGGGGCGTCCATTGCTGTCGGGGACGGGGAATTCGTTTCCCTGGTGGGCAAATCCGGCTGCGGCAAGACCACCCTCCTCTCCCTCCTCTCCGGCTTGGAGCGCCCGACCTCGGGACGGGTGATGATCGCCGGGAAGGAGATCTCCGGCGCATCCGAGGACGAACTGGCCCTCTTTCGCCGGGAGAATGTCGGTTTCATCTTCCAGTCCTTCAACCTGATCCCGACGCTCTCAGCCTGGGAAAACGCGGCCCTGCCGCTGTTTCCCGTCCCGATGATGGAAGCGGAGCGGCATCGAAGAGCGGCGGAACTGCTCGACCGGATGGAACTGGGGAACCGGGCTGAGCACCTTCCCGCGGCGCTCTCCGGCGGGGAGAAGCAGCGGGTGGCCATCGCCCGCGCCCTGATCAACAACCCGAAGATCGTTTTCGCCGACGAGCCGACGGGAAATCTCGATACCGCCACCGGTGATGCGATCATGGCGATCCTGAACCGCCTGCACCGTGAGGCGGGGATGACCCTGCTTATGGTGACCCACGACCCGGAGCTGGCCAAAACGGCGGACCGCGTGATCCGCATGCAGGATGGGGAGGTGCTCTCATGAATAAATTGTTTCCATATGGGTTATTACTCCGGCAAGTAAAGGTTGTCATGCCGGACCCCGGATCGAATCCGGGGCAGGCTTTGATCCGGCATCCAGTCCAATTCTGGATTCCCGCTTTCGCGGGAATGACGACTTTGAGATATATTATTGCCGGAGTAATAATGGTTCTTTTCCTGTTGGTCATTCCCGCGGCCGTTCTGCCCGCCGCGCCGGTGTCCGTAGAGATTCTCTACATGAACCACGGCCCCCTCCAGTCGACGCTGAAACAGATCCGGGAGCTCTGCGGCGGGTACGGCAAGACCCTCAGCGTCTCCTGGTACGATTTCGAGAGCACGGAAGGGGAGAAGTTCATGGCCAAGAAAGGGATCCATGAGCATACGCCCCTGGTCATCTGGATTGCCGGTAAAACGACCGTCAACGTCAACGGGAAAGAGATTCAATTCGTCGGCTTTCCCACCGGTTCCGGTCCCCCCTCTTTCCAGGGGAAATGGACGCCGGACGATCTGCGCGGGGCGCTCGATCAGGCCGCCGGGGAAAAATAGGGCGGCGGCGAAAACCGTCATCTCCGAGCTGTCATTCCCGCGAAAGCGGGAATCCAGAAACACTGGATTCCGGATCAAAGCCTGCCCCGGACTCGATCAGGGGTCCGGAATGACAAACGACTTGGGACGTCTGTCGCTGCGTATAGATGGAATTGCTGTGAGGGGATCATGTATTACCGCTACGTTTTGAAGGAACTCAGCCATCACCGGCAACGGATGCTGGTCAATTGTCTGGGCATCGCCGTGGGGATCGCCCTGTTCGTCTCCATTAACGCTGTCTCCGCCGCTTACCGGGAGGCCGTGAGCCTCCCCTTCAAAAACCTCGGGGCGGATCTCGTCGTCCAGCGGCCGGAAATGCGCGCCGTGGACTCGGGTCAGCCGGCCCAGTCCATGCGGGGGATCCGGCTGCCCATTTCCAGCCAGATCCTCGCGGCCGATGATCTCGCCAAACTCCGGGCCGTTCCCGGCGTGGACGCCCTCTCCGCCGCGCTCCTCCTCTGGGAGTTCGATCGGGGCGGCTTCCGGACGATCATGGGTGTGGATCTGGCGCAGCCGGGCCTGGGGCCGGTCCGGGTGAAGGATTGGCTGGCCAAGGGGCGGTTTCCCGACCGCGAAGCCGAGGTTGTCCTGGAGAAGCATTATGCCAAGTTCCATCAAGCACAGTTGGGCGACCCGGTCGCCATTGGCGGCCGTTCGTTTACAGTCGTGGGGCTCCTGGAGATTAAAGAGGGATCGCAGATCGCCGCGGCGAACATCTATCTCCCGCTGGCCGACGCCCAGGCCCTCCTGGAAAAAGGCGCGGGAAGCGTCAACACCGTTTACCTCCGTCTGACAAACCCTTCGCTCCTGGACCGGACAAAGACGGAGATTCTTCAGGCCCTGCCGGGCGTTTCCGTCGCCAGTTCCGATTCGTTTCTTGAGGTGATGGGCGGCGTCTCACGGATTTCCGACCAGTTTGCGCTGGTCGTCTCCCTGGTTGCCCTGGGCGGGGCGATCTTTCTGATCATCAAAACCATGCTCGCCAACCTTGTCGAACGCGCCGGCGAGATCGGCATCCTGAAGGCGGTGGGGTGGACCGGCGCCGACGTCCGCAAGCAGCTCATGGGGGAGGTTTTCGTGCAGGCCCTTCTGGGCGGCATCGCAGGCATCCTGGCGGGCTACCTGATCTCGTACCTCCTGGGCTATCTCTCCATCCCCGTCTCCACCCCCTGGGAAGTGAATCTCATGCCTGCCTTTGCCAAGGATGCGGCCGCCGCCGCGCAGACGATCCGCCTGCCTGTCCATCTGTCGGCGGGTCTGATCGCGGCCTCGCTGGCCCTGTCGCTGGCGGCGGGGGGCTTGGCCAGTTATTTCATGGCCAGGCGGATGGCAAAAATGAAGCCGGCCGACATCCTGAGGCAGTTGTGAGGATGATTTATGAACAAAATATCGTCGATGCGAGAACTCTTCGCCTCTTTTTTCAATCTTGGTTTGACAGCTTTCGACTGTCCGGCTAAATTACTTATGTATCGTTTTGAGCATTCACCAGGAGGGAACATGAACGAAATATCCTTGAAAAGGCTTATGATTGTGCTTCTGTTCATCTGTCTGGGCCAGGCTATGTTGGAGTCCGCACCTGTGTTGGCCCAAACATCTCCTGCAAAGCCCTCAATGGCAAGCGGACAATCAAGCGAACCCATCACCCTGAAAGACTGTCTCAGTAAGGCTTTGAAAGGCAATCCGCTGCTGGCCGAGGCGCGGCTGGGGATAAATGCGGGAGAAAAAAGCATTGACAGCGCTTGGGGAAAGCATCTTCCGAAGTTATCTCTGGATGCGAACTATACCAGGCGGCAGGATCCATGGCCCTATATTCCTGCCCAGTCAAACACCATTTCTCCACATTTCAGTGATGAATTCGCTTCCTGGACGCTGGCCATGACCCTGCCCATCTATCAGGGCAGACAGGTCTTAAACGGTGTTGAGCTGGCTAAAATCCGGAAAACGCTTCAGGAAGATACGCTGTCCATGACCCGGAATGAGATCATGGCCAATACCGTCAATACCTACAACAAGATTCTGCAGCTTCAGAGCCTTCGGGAGGCTTCTCAGGTATCGGTAACGGCGCTGGAGAATCAACAAAAAAATGCACAGTTTCTCTTCGATGTGGGACGCATTGCGAGGGCCGACCTGTTGAAGGTGGAGGTGCAGCTCGCCAATGAACGGCAGCGACTCCTATCAATGGATGAGGGACTCGCTAACATGGCCGGTATGCTGCTTTACCTGATGGGAGAGCCGGCCGGAGGACCCGCACCCGTGCCGGTGCTGTCCGATATAATGACCCTGCCCGAATTGACCGTCGACTTTGATCAGGGTCTTATAACAGCGCAAAAGAAACGGCCGGAATACCGGATGGCCATGACCGGCCTGCGGGAAGCGGAAGTCAACCGAAACCTCGCCAGGGGTAAGCTTTTCCCGACTATCGGCGCCTTTGCCGGATATTCGGACCAATACGGTTTCAGCCCTTGGTACAAGGAAGCCAACTGGTTTGCCGGGGGCAACCTGAGCCTGCCGCTCTTTGAAAAATCCTTCTATGACGAGCTCGCTAAAGAGCGTATCCTGGAGGAGAAGGCGGGAAAGCACTTGCTGGCCGTGGAAAATCAACTACGGCTCGATCTGCAAACGTCTCTTTCATCCTTGAAAGAAAGCAAGAGCCGTGTTCTGACGGCACAGAAAGCCATTGAACAGGCGGAAGAATCCTTCCGCATTGAACAGAAAAAATACGCCAGCGGCGCCGGGGCCGTTGTGGATCTGCTCTTTGCCCAGTCAGCCTACGTCACGGCTGTAGCCAATCACTCGCAATCCCTCTTCGATTATAATGCAGCCATTGTCGCTTATCGAAAGGTGACTGGCACACTGGAGGATTATCTGCAATGAAAAAGAAACTTATTATCCTGGGAATTGTCATCGTTCTCATTGCCGGCGCAATCTTTTTGATTATAAAGAAACAGCATGACGTGGCATCCCTTCCCAAGCCGGTAGCGAATTTGCAGACCGTCCAGACGGCCGTGGTGACCCAGGGAAACTTGGAAGTTACCACCCATTATCTGGGCGTGATGGAGTCCTATACCCGCAGCGATCTCTCCGCGCGGATTTCCGGAAATATTCTGACGATAAATAAGCGTGAAGGGGATTCAATCGGTCTCGGTGAGCTGTTGGTAGTCATAGATGATCGAGAACTGACAGACCGGGCCCAGGCAGTCGATGCCGAAGCCCGGGCTACGCAGCAGAGACTGATCGGAGCGAAAAGCGCCTATGAGACACAAAAATCGATCTATGAGAGGGATGTGTCGCTCTACAGCGATGGGGCGATTTCCAAAGAAGCTTTGGAGCGATCCCGTGCAGCCTTTGACGGCGCCCAGGCAACGCTCTCCGCTTTTGAGGAAAGCCTCCAGGGGATGAAAAAGAGTACAACCGCGGCGCAGACGCAGGCGGACTACGCGAAAATTTATGCCCCTTTTGCCGGCATGGTCAGCAAACGGTGGGGTGATCCGGGAGACCTGGCCGTACCGGGCAAACCAATCCTGACTGTCGAGAAGTCGTCCCCCAGCAAAGTGGTGGTCCAGATCCCCCAGGAAGAAATCAACCGGGTGAAAAAAGGGACGAAGGTTTATCTGTTGAACGGTGATCAGCGCCTGACGGCCATGGTCGACCGGATCTATCCGGCTTTGGGAAAAAACCTGCTCGGCGCCGTGGAGATCATCCTCAACGCGCGGCCCTTCAACCTCCCCTCCGGGTCAACGGTGGGCGTTGATCTGGTCACAAATCAGGCCGTTGGTTTCCTCGTCCCGGAAAGTGCCGTCGTGAAGACTGGCCAGGGCGCCTTTATTTATGTGCTGGATAAAAATATCGTCAGAATCCGGCCCGTCAGCCTGCTGGGAACAAACGCCGGTCAGGCGGCCATCAGCGGTCCGGTCAGCGTCGGCGATGTCATCGCTGTAGGTCAGGAGAATCGGCTCCTCGGCCTGAAAGAGGGAAGTACGGTTCAACCCGCCGGGGGGGGCAAACCATGAACTTTGTGGCACAGTACATTAAAAAACCGCATCTTGTCCTCTCAGTCGTTTTCCTCCTGTCGGTCGTGGGGATCATTGGTTATAAAAAGATGCCTTTCAATCTTTTTCCCGATGTGGACCGCCCCCAGATCAGCGTGATTACCGTCATGCCCGGGGCGGCAGCGGCCGATATGGAAGCCGATATTTCCCGCACCATTGAAAAGGAGCTCTCGACAATCGACCTGGTGCGCCGTGTGACCTCCACCTCAAAGGATGAAGTATCCGTTGTCTTGGCCGAATTTGAATACCAGAAAGGGCTTGACGCGGCCGCCACGGATGTGGCCAACGCACTGAGCAAGATCGGCGCGCGATTGCCTGCCGGCATCCGTCCACCCCAGATCTTCAAGATCAGCCAGGCCACACAACCAACCATGACGTTGGCTCTCTCTCTCGAACCAGGGTATCCCGCCGATCTGCGCAAGATCCGGGAACTGGCTGACAACCAGATCAAAGAGGATCTCTTGCGCGTCCCAGGGATTGCCAACGTGGAGGTCTTTGGCGCCTGGCAGCCGGAAGTGGAGGTTATAATCGATCCGGATCGGCTGAAGCGTTTCAGTCTGAACCTGAATGACGTCATGGGGGCACTGGCCTCACAGAACCAGAATATCCCCCAGGGCCTCATCATCCGCAAAGAAGGGCAGTATATCTTCAAGATGGAAGGGCAGGTAAAAAAACCCGAAGAACTGAACAACCTGGTCATCGGCCGCAAAGAGGGCGGAACCATCCATCTGCGCGATGTGGCCGTCATCGAATCGGGAGTTCAGGAACGCCAGTCGGCCTACCGGGGAAACGGCCGGGAGGCGATCGGCCTCAATATCCTGCGCGGACAGAACGGACACATTCTGGATACGATCCAAGCGGCAGAAGGCGCCCTGCCGCAGCTCCGGGCTAAATATCCTTTTATTCATTTCGAGATCAGCTATACCCAAAAGGAACTGATCACGCTGAGTGTGGATAATATGCTGGAGGCGCTCCGGGACGCTGTGATCATTACCATTCTTGTTATTTTTCTTTTCCTCGGCAACCTGCGTACAATGGCACTGGTGGCCATCTCCATTCCTTTCACCTACCTGATCACCTTTGCTTTCATGTGGTTGTTTGACTTCGAGTTTCACATGGTCACCTTGACGGGCGTTATTCTAGCGGTAGGAATGCTCCTTGACGATGCCATCGTGGTTATCGAAAATATCGAACGGCATTACCGGGATAGCGGAAAAGATCTGGCCGACGTGGTGGCCGGGAGTACCGAAGAGGTCATGCTGGCCATTTTTTCGGGAACCTATGCCACCGTGGTCGTCCTGGTTCCGATCATCTTTATTGGTGGCTATGTGCAGACCGTGCTCCGGCCTTTGTCATTGTCCTTGAGCATCGCCTTGATTGCATCCTATATCGTATCGGTGACCATCATTCCGATCCTTGCTCCGGCCATCCTGAAAAAAACGCATCGGCCGAATCAGTTGGAAGTCTGGGTTAAGAAGGGGAGCGACCGCTTTGTAAATACCATCCGCGACTTTTTTGTAAACACCCTGGACTTTGCCCTCCGGCATCGTGTCATTTTTATCCTGGCGGCCTTTTTGATTCTCATCCTCACGAGTAAATTTGCACAGCCTCTGGTTGGCCAGAGTCTTCAGCCCCCCATGGATACGGGCATCATCAAGATCAACTTCGAGGCGGATAGCAATTCCTCTCTTGCGCAGACCCATGCCATCCTGCAACAGATCGAGACGATCATCAAAAAGCAGAAGGGCCTGGTCTCCATCAGTTCCACGCTGGGATCCGAGCCATCGGTTATCTCCTTCGGCAGCGGCAAGAATCCTCAACAGGGGAGCATCAATGTCAATATGGTGGACCGGTATCACCGGAAGGAGTCGATGTGGCAGATTGAAACGGGCCTGCGCAACGGATTTCTGAAAATACCGGGACTGAAATATGTGGATGTTTTCGATTACGGCGCCACACCCGTTTCGACAATACGGGCCACGGTGGATGTCATGGTAACTGGTCCAGAGCCGATGGTTCTTTATACCATCGGTCAGGATATCGAACGGCGTCTGGCAGATGTCGGAGGCCTGAAATCTGTATCCTTGAGCTGGACCGCCGATAAAAAAGAGGTCAACTTTATTGCCAATCGAGAGAAGTGTGCCTTTTACGGCATCTCTCCCCGGGAGATCGCCGCACAGGTGCAGGCGGCAGTGCAGGGAGGGGTCGCCTCCATATTCCGCATCCCCGGTGAGGATGGTTTTTTAATCCGTGTCCGCTACCAGGAGGCTTACCGGGGTAACATCTCCGCGATTACCACCCTGAATGTTCACACGCCGGCGGGCGATGTCCCGCTGTCCACTCTTGGGCGCATTAACACGACCTATGTGCCAATGCTCCTCACCCGGCAGAACCTGCAGAACAGTATCGATGTCTTAGGCTACCGGGAGAAAGCGCCGGTTTCACATATCATGGACAACGTCCAGAAGGCTATGGCTGGCATCAAGCTTCCCATTGGCTATAAGATCTCCCAGGAGGGGGATGCCAAACAAGGCAAAGAATCCTTTGATGCCATGCTGGCCGCCATGGCGATCGGAATGGTGCTGCTCTATTTCTCCTTGGTTCCGGCTTTCCGCTCCTTCGTCCACCCCTTGACGATCATGTCGGCCATTCCCCTGGCCCTGATCGGCGCCATGTGGTCACTCTTGATCGCGGGAAAACAGCAATCCCTCTCGGCCTTCATGGGGATCATACTTCTGGCGGGCATCGTCGTCAAAAACTCAATCCTGCTCATCGACTTCATTGAGATGGCGAAAGAACAGGGCGCTTCCACCCTGGAGGCGCTCAAGAACAGCGTTCGGGTCCGGACCCGGCCGATTCTGATGACGGCCTTCGCCACTGCCGTAGGCATGCTTCCCATTGCTTTAGAACGAGCTATCGGTCTGGAGCGCTTGTCCCCTCTGGCCATCGTTGCCATTGGTGGCTTGATGGTATCCACATTTTTAACGCTTCTTTATGTACCCATATTTTATACAATTTTCGAGGATATCAATGGCTGGTTCTCACGTTTATTGTCCAAATCTAATAGAACTTTATAGTTAGTATCCATACGGAAAGCCCGGTTTTTAAAGAAGGCTGATGCCGATTCCGGTCGAAACGGCCGTATGCCTTGGCCCGATGGGGCCAAACTCAGTTCACCCGGCTTCGACAGTGATAGGCAAGAGATTCGGTAATAACTGACATATTGCATTCATTTAGGTTATGCCTGTTTTTGAGGCGTATGCCTAACACTACAACGCCGGTTGCGTGTTTTATGATGGATGATCCTTTAGCCATTTGCGTTTATGGGACAATCTGGCCGTCGGCACCGACGCCCCGTCTCCACTCCCTGGGAGGTGAACCTCACGCCTGCCTTTGCCAAGGATGCGGCCGCCGCCGCGCAGATGAGATGGATTTTGAAGGTCATCATTCCGGAAATTTTAAAGGAGAGATTTTTTCATGAATAAGACGCCGGCGATACAAGAGCTCTTTCTGTCCTTCTTGCGCCTGGGGCTGACCGCCTTCGGAGGTCCGGCCATGATCGCCTACATCCGCCGGATGGCCGTGGAAAAGAAACACTGGCTTGATCCGGAAACCTTCAAGACCGGGGTGGCCTTTTGCCAGGTCATCCCCGGGGCGACCGCCATGCAGGCGGCCGCTTACGTCGGGCTCAAGGCGCGGGGCGCGATTGGAGCGGCCGCTGCCTTTGTCGGTTTCGGCCTCCCCGCGTTTCTCCTCATGATGGTTCTTTCATTTCTTTATTCGCGTTTCCATGATTTGCCCGCCGCGATCTCACTGTTTGCCGGTCTTCAGGCGATCATCGTCGGCATCGTCGCCAATGCCGCCGTATCGTTCGGCGGCAACGCGCTCAAGGGGTGGAGGGACATGCTCATCGCCGGAGCGGCAGCCGCCCTGTTCGCGTTTCACGTGAGCCCGATTCTCGTGATTGTGCTCGCGTCCCTCGCCGGCCTTCTGATCGCAGCCGCCGGTCAGAAAAAAACAGGGCCGGCTGCGATCCCTTCTCCCGGTCATTCAGGAACAAATCATTCGTTCGGACTCCTCGTCGCCGGCGCTGCGGGATTTTTTCTGCTGCTGTTTTTCGTACAGAGGAGTTTCTTCGATCTGGCGATCCTGATGTCCAAAATCGATCTGTTCGCCTTCGGGGGAGGATTTGCGTCCATTCCCCTCATGCTCCATGAGTTCGTCGATGTTCGCGGATGGATCGACGCCCGGACCTTCATGAACGGCATCGTGCTGGGACAGGTTACCCCGGGGCCGATCGTTATCACGGCAACCTTCGTGGGATATCTCCTCTACGGCATACTGGGCGGGGCGATTGCCACCATCGGCATCTTTCTGCCCTCCTTCCTGATGGTGATCGGAATCGCGCCCCATTTTGAGCGCCTCCGTTCGTCCCCCTATTTCAACCGCGCGATTCACGGCATCCTTTGCTCGTTCGTGGGGTTGCTTCTGCGCGTCGTGGGCTCGTTTGCGGTGGACGTTCAGTGGGATGCGCCGCACCTGATCCTCTTTGCCGCAACATTCGTTGCCCTGTATCTCAAGGTAGACATCCTGTGGGTGTTTCTCGGCGGGACGGTCATTGCCGTGCTGATTTAGCCCGTATGACCGATCAAGTCCCCGTTGCCATTTGATATTCTGATCATGTTGTTATATGATCCAAGTCCGGATGCTGGTCGTAGGAGGTTCGTTTAAATGAGGGTTAAGGTTACAATTGTATGCGAAAATTGCGTTTTTCACCTCCCCGGTGCAGTGGCTGAACACGGTCTATCCATATTCATGGAAACCGACCGCGGAAACTACCTGCTGGACACCGGTCAGGGAAAAGCGGTAGTAAACAATGCCCTGGTGCTGGGTCTTGACCTTAGAACGATCAAAGGCATCGTCATGAGCCATCACCACTGGGACCACACGGGAGGGCTTGGTCCCGTCCTCGATCTGAGGGGAGCGGTGGATATTTATGCCCATCCTGATTTTTTCAAGGAAAGCTACAGCATCGGGGGGAAAAGGGTGCGTTACATAGGAGTGCCGTATCCCCGGCCGCTCCTCGAAGCCAAGGGGGCAACGTTCAAATTCAGCGACGAGTTCCGAGAGATCGAACCTGGAATGTGGCGGACGGGGGAAGTGCCCCGCCGCACCGATTATGAACTTGGCGATCAGAAGCAGGTCGTAAAATCAGGCGAAGGGTATGTGAAGGATGACCTCCGGGACGACCAATCGGTTGTCATTGAGACCGAAAAGGGGCTTCTTGTCGTCCTGGGATGCTGCCATTCCGGGATTATCAATACCCTGAGTTATATCGTGGAGAGAATGGGGCAGCGCCATATATATGCCGTGATCGGCGGCACGCATCTCGGTCCGGTGAGCGATGAGCAGAGGGAGAAAAGTATCGCCGCCCTCAAGGCGTTTGATATCGAACGTCTCGGGGTGTCGCATTGCACGGGGCTGAAAACGGCATCCCGGCTGGCCGGTGAGCTTGGAGACCGCTTCTTCTTCTGCAATGTGGGAACGGTTGTGGAAGCGTAATTGCTTAACGTACATAAGGAGGGAACATGTCGAAAAAGGCCTTTCAGGACTACTACCCCGACTTTTTCAGCCACTGCTACGGTTGCGGCCGCCTCAACGATGAGGGTCTGAAGATTAAAAGTTACTGGGATGGAGAGGAATCCATCTGCATCTATGAACCAAGGCCCTACCATACGGCCCTCCCGGGCTTTGTCTACGGAGGGATGATCGCCTCTCTCATCGACTGCCACGGTACGGGTACGGCCGCCGCGGCCAAGTACCGCTCCGAGGGCAGGGAGATGGATACGGACCCGCCCCTGCGTTTTCTCACGGCGTCTCTCCGCGTCGATTACCTGCTCCCGACGCCGCTCGGCGTCCCGCTGGAAATCCGCGGCAGGGTGAAGGAGGTCAAGGGGCGCAAGGTGATCGTGGAATCGACCCTTTCCACCGGCGGGAAAATCTGCGCCCGCGGGGAGGTTGTAGCGATTCAGGTGCCGGAACATTTGATTCCCGGGCATCCTTGAAGCCCAGTCAAACCGTCGGCCCCGCAAAGAATCTCAGTGAAACTCCCCTTGGCAAGCGGTTGATATTTTCCAACTCCCGGACATTGCCCCGATAGTCATAGGCGGGGCCTCTCTTCCGAAGGCCGGCCATGATCGGCGCCGTTCGGTCTCAGTCGCTTGAATCCCCCTCCGCCCCCGGCTTAAAATGGCCGTGGAGGGTTTCTGGGATGCTGATCAGCAGCGGCAGCCGGATCAGCAGGTCGATGCCCACAAAGAGGATGAAGATGTACTGCGGCCCGATCCTGTCCCAGATGACACCCGCGGACAAGGCCATAATTGCGCTCAGAACCATCTTGAAGAACCGGTTGATGCCGACCCATCTGCCCATCTGTTCGGGAGGCACCAACTCCCTCTCGATGGCGGCCACGACCGGTGCGCCGATGAAGTAAAAGCCCTGCAGAATTCCGGCGATGACCAGAAAGGCCGTTGACGTCGCCCAGATCAGGATCAGGTTGGAGATCCAGAAAAGCGGGATGGCGATGTAGAGGACACTCTTCCGGCCGATCCGGTCCGCCAGCCTGCCCAAGGGTATGGCAAACAGGATCGATGCGAGCGCCGACCCGGTGACCATTGCCCCCAGGACGAGTTCATTGGCCCCTTTGATCTGGTAGGCGAAAACCTGGGTGAACGGAAAGACCAGCCCCAATGGCAACTGAGAGATCGCGCCGATGACCAGCCATTTTTTCAGATGCCGGCCGCCTTTGAGCACCAGGGAAATATCCTTCAGCAAGTCTGGCCTCTGGCTGCCTGCCGTCACCCACTTTTGTTCCGACAACTGTGTCAGGACGATGACGAACGTGCCGATCGTGATCAGGAGACCTGAAAAGAACAACGGTCGGATGCCGGCGGTGTTGACGCCGCCATACAGGGTGACCAGCCAGGTGGCCAGCATCGGTCCGGCCATTCCCAGGAGGCCCGCGGCGACTGTCTCACAGATCAGCATGCCGGTGGCCCGGTCCCGATTGACCAGGCAGTTGCCGCAGATGGTTGAGCAACTGTGAATGCTGGTGGAGTAACCCAACCAGTAGCCGATCATGGCGATGATCGTCACCTCCCAGCTTTGCGCCAGGCCGTAGGTCAGGTACGAGACGGCCAGGAATCCGATGCCGATCAGGTAGATCTTTTTGGGACCGATGCGGTCGATGAACCAACCGGTAAAGGGTCCGCAGAGACCGGCAATGACCATGCCGATGCCGTTGACGATTCCCAGTTGGGTTCCCGTAGCCCCCAGCGCCACGATATAGATGGACAGGTAGGGAAAGACCATCTGATAGGCGAGCTTGTCGAGGGAGGTGCGCAAAACGGTGATTTTCCAGTCCCGGTGCTGCCGTTTCAGAAAGGAAAGGCCGTTGCCGAGAAAGGCCGGCAGCGGCCCGGCGGATGGTTCAGTATGATCACTCAATGAATATTCCTTATCCCACTGGTCCGCGGCAAGAGGAGAAAACGGAACAACAGCGACGACAAGCGTGATGAATTTCAGCCACGTCCCCGGTTCCCGCGGGTGTTTTATTCGTTTGCGGCTTATACCACGGATGGCTGTGGAAGTGCAATCCCCCAATGCCTCGGTTTTTCTTCTCTGTCGTTTCAGCCGCCGGCAATTCAGTTCGATGAGGAGCCCTTCTCCGTTTCGATCCCGCAGCTCTCCCCCATCTGCTCGGCCATCGGGCACGGTTTTTTCCTGAAAAACTCGAAATAGAGCAGCGGCACGGCGATCAGGGTCAGAACCGTGGCGCCGACGGCGCCGAACATCATCGCGATCGCCAATCCCTGGAAGATCGGGTCGAAGAGCATCACGAACGAGCCGACCACGACGGCCGCGGCGGTCAAAATGATCGGCCGGAAGCGAACGGCGCCCGCCATGATGAGGGCGTTTTGCAGATGACCCTTCTCGCGCCATTCCATCTCCACAAAATCGACCAGCAAGATGGAGTTCCGGACGATGATCCCCGCAAGCGCAATAAAGCCGATCATCGAGGTCGCGGTGAAAAAGGCGCCGAAGAGCCAGTGGCCGGGCAGGATCCCCACCAGGGTCAGCGGGATGGGCGCCATGATGATCAGCGGCGTGACGAAGTTCCTGAACCAGGCGACGATGAGGAAATAAATCAGGATCAGCACGGCAGCAAAGGCCAGCCCCAGATCCCGGAATACCTCATAGGTGATGTGCCACTCCCCGTCCCACTTCATGGAGTAGGTGTCCTCCAGCCACGGCTGGACAGTGGAGTACTGTTTCAGGCCGTAGCCTTCGGAAAGCTTCATCTTTTCGATCGTTTTCTTCATCTTTAGGATGGCATAGACCGGACTCTCCTCCGTTCCGGCCACATCCCCCAGGACATAGGTGACGTTCTTAAGGTTCTTGCGGTAGATCGTCTTTTCCTCCAGGCCGTCCTGACGTTTCACCAACTCGGAAAGCGGGACTATGGCGTCCGTGGGCGTCGGCATCCCGATCGATTTCAAAACTTCGATATCGGCCCTTTTCTCCAGCGGCATCCTCAGGAAGAGCTCGACCGGCTCCTTTTCCTTCTCCAGATGCAGCAATCCCATGCCCGCGCCGTTCAGGGCAATTCTTAAGCTTTGCGCAACCGCCTCGGTGCTGAGTCCGGCCCTGGCCGTTCTGTCCTGATCGACCGCGAAACGAATCTTCGGCTGGTCCTCTTCCACGTACCAGTCCACGTCCACCACGCCGTCGGTTTCCGTAAAGACCTTCTTGATCTCCCGGGCGATCTCGATCCGGCGGTTCGCCTCCGGTCCGTAGATCTCCGCCACCAGGGTGCTCAGGACGGGCGGACCGGGGGGGATCTCCGCCACCTTGATCCGGGCGCCGTACTTATCGCCGATCGCCTTGAGCGGAGGCCGCAGCCTTTTGGCAATGGCATGGCTCTGCTCTTTCCTCTCCCCCTTGCCGACGAAATTCACCTGAATATCGGCGACGGTGCTCCCCGAGCGCAGAAAATAGTGGCGCACCAGTCCGTTGAAGTTGTAGGGGGCCGCCGTCCCGACATAGGTCTGGTAATCCGTCACCTCCGGAACCATCCGGAGGTGTTCGCCCATCTCCCGCGCCAGGGCGGCTGTCTCCTCCAGCGTCCTGCCTTCCGGCATGTCGATGATCACCTGGAGCTCGCTTTTGTTGTCAAACGGCAGCATCTTGACCGTGACCTTCTTTAGAGGAACCAGCGTGACGGCCAAAAGCAGCAGCAGGACAACACTCCCCAAGGCCAGGATCCGCTTGAACCGGCTCTCCAGGAGGGGCCCCAGAATCCTTTCGTAAACGCGAAACATTCTCCCGCTCCCTTCGGTTACATCCGTCTTTTTCACATTCTTCAGGACGATGTAGCTCAGCCACGGGCTGACGATAAAGGCGACGAGCAGCGAAAAGATCATGGCCGCCGAAGCGCCGACCGGTATGGGGCGCATATAGGGTCCCATCAGGCCGGAGACGAAGGCCATCGGGAGCAGCGCGGCAATCACGGCCAGGGTGGCCAGGATGGTGGGGTTGCCTACCTCGGCCACGGCCAGGACGGCGGTCAGCGGTTCGATCTTGTGGAGCTTAAAATGGCGGTGGATGTTTTCCACCACCACGATGGCGTCGTCGACCAGGATGCCGATGGAGAAGATCAAGGCAAAGAGGGTGACCCGGTTGAGCGTGTAGCCGTAGAGGTAGTTGATCAGAAGCGTCAGGGCCAGGGTCACGGGGACGGCGACCGCGACCACAACGGCCTCCCGCCATCCGAGGGTGAGCGCAATCAGGATGATCACGGCAATGGTGGCCAGCAGCATGTGCCCCAGGAGCTCGTCTGACTTCTCCTTGGCCGTGTCGCCGTAATTCCGGGTGACGGTGACCTGGACATCTCCCGGAATGATTTTCCCCTTCAGGGCCTCCACCTTGGCCAGGGCCTCCCTCGCGACGAGACTGGCGTTGGCGCCCTTCTTCTTGGCGATGGTGATCGTGACGGCCTCTTTCTGTCCTGCCGCCTTGCTTCGGATCCCTTTCGTTTCTGCCGCCGGGCCCAGCCCCATGAAGACATAGGCGGCCGGCTCCTCCGGGCCGTCGGCAATCGCGGCCACATCCCTCAGGGTTACGGGGCGGCCGTTGAAAAGACCAGTTACGACATCACCCACATCTTCGCTGTTTTTAAGGAAAGCGCCTGTTTCCACGAGATATTCCCGGTTTCCGGTCGGGAAGGATCCGGAAGGGAGAAGGAAGTTTGCCTTCTGCAGGGCGCCCGTGATCTGAAAGGCGGACATGTGGTACGCTTTGAGTCTCGCCGGATCCAGGGTAATCCTGACCTGCCGTTTCTGTCCTCCGATCAGAGAGAACTCCGAAACATCCTGGTCCTTCTTGATCTCGTCGCACAATTCGGCCCCGATCCGCCGGAGCTCATAGCCGGAGGTGCGGTCGCTGTCGCTCCAGAGGGTCAAGGTCAGGATCGGCACGTCGTCTATAGAACGCTGTTTGATCAACGGGAAGAAAACGCCGGGCGGTATCCGGTCGAAGTTGGCCGAGAGCTTGTTGTTGAGGTTGACAATGCTCTCCTCCATGCTTTGGCCTACGTAGAACCGGACGATCGTCAGGTTGAAGCCCGGCTTGACGATGGAGTAGATATACTCCACCCCTTTGATTTCCCAAAGGAGCTTCTCCATGGGCTTCGTAACCCTGGCCTCCACCTCCTGGGGCGACGCCCCCGGATAGGCGACGAAGATGTCGATCATCGGCACCAGGATCTGGGGCTCCTCCTCTCTCGGGGTGACGATGACCGCAAACAGTCCGAGCAGGAGTGAGGCCACGATGATCAGCGGCGTCAGTTTGGATTTGATGAACGCCTTGGCGATGTTTCCCGATATTCCGATACCTTCCATGATGATCTCTCCCGATGGGGCCGTTCGTGAATGGCCTCTCCGCCGATTCCCTTACTTTCCCTTTTCCACGACGCCGCCGTCCACGGCCTTTTCCACGCCCACGACGATGATCCGGTCATCGGGTTTGAGCCCCGACAGGATCTCCAGCCGGCCGTCGTATTCCCGGCCGGTCCGTACCAGTCGGTAGGTGACGATCCCCTGGCCGTCCACGGCATAGACGCCGGTAAGTTGCCCCTTTTCGACAATGGCGGCGCGGGGTGCCAGAAGGACCTGTTTTTTCCCTTTGGGGATCCGGACCTTGGCGTACAGACCGGTTCTCAGACCGGGGCCGCTTACGGAGACCTTCACCGTGAAGGAACGAGACAGGGGATCGACCGCCGGAAGGATTTCCGAAATCTTCCCGGTCATCTGCCGGTTGAGGGCCTCGATGGACATGAAGACCGGCGCCCCGACCTTGAGCCTGCCGGAGAGGCTTTCATCGACGGCGATTTCCGCCTGGAAGCCCGCCGCGCTTTCCACCGTCAGAAGCGGCATGCCCGGAACGGCCATGCTGCCCGCTTCGGTCCTCTTTTCTGTCACCAGTCCCTTGATCGGGGAGGTCACCCGGGTAAAGCCCCGGTAGATCCGAGCCTCGGCGAGACCCGCCGCGGCGCGGCCCACCATCTCCTGTACCCGTTCATATTCGAGCCCGGCCACCCGGTTCTGCGTTTCGAACTGGTCCATCTCCTGCCCGGAGATCGCCTTTTCCTCATACATCTTCTTGTATCGCCGATAGGTGATGTCGGTCAGCTCGCGGTTTTGTTTGGCCGCCTCCAGGGCCTTCTGCGCCTCCCGATGGCCCGCCTCGGCCCCCTTCTCCTTCTGCACCACATCGCGATCGTCGATGGTCAGCAGCAACTGCCCTTTCTCCACCGGGTCCCCCTCCTTGACGAGCAGAGAGGTGACCGCGCCCATCGTTCGAGCGGCTACGACGCTTACATGGGCGGCCTTCACGGTTCCCGTTGCCTCGTAGAACTCGTCCACCGGGGTGGGGACAAGCGTCGCGATCGAGACACCGCGGACCAGAGGCCGTTTGACCCGGGCGTCGCCCGGGGCCGTCTTTTCGCCGCAGCCGACCAGGAAAAGAGCGGCAGTGAGCAGCAGAAAGAAGACAGGAAGGCGGGAACCAATGAAGTCTTCATAAGGCTGGATTCCTGCTTCCGCAGGAATGACAATGTTCCGAATATTTTGAAAGTTCAAAGGGCTCGCTTTCATTTTGTCCTCCCCTCCGGCTCTTCCACCTGCAAATCCTGGAGAATCGTGCCGCCGGCGAAACTCAGGGCCGCAATCGCCAGCTTGTATTCATTTTCCCTGGCCACCCGGTTGGCAAGCGCACGGTCGAAGCTCATCTGGGCGTCCAGCAGATCGACCAACGGCGACAGGGCGCCCTCATACCGGACCCTGACCAGCCGCCTTCCCTCTTCGGCGGTTTTCAACTCTTCCTGGGAAAGCTCCCGGTTTTTCCCTGCCTCTTCCAAGGTCAGCCAGGCCTCCTCCACCTGATAGGAAACCATCTTTTTCATCCCCTTGAGATGTTCTTCCGCCTCCGCGGCCTGATACCCGGCCCTGATCTTTTCATGCCTTGTTTTGGAGCCGTCGAAAAGCTCCCAGCGGAGGAAGGCCATCACCTGCCAGCCGTCCCCCTCGCCGCCCAGGGGGTGGTTGTGGTCGTTCCACTGATAGGATCCGCCCAGGCCGATCAGGGGATAATATCCCGCTTCCGCCAGTCTGATGTTGTTTTTGGCATTTTCCGTCCGCAGCTCCAGAGACCTGACATCGCTCCGGGCCAGCGATCGGGTGCGCAACGAATCAATCTCCCGGACCGGCAGGACCGGCGTCTCTGCCACGACTTCGACCACCTCGTTCGACCCGACCCACAATCCCAGGGCCCGTTTGGCCAAGACGAAGTTTTTTCTCGCGCTGACGAGCCGTTGCCGGGCCTCCGCCACCGCCGTGGCGGCCCGCAGCGTATCGGAATAAAGTCCCAGCTCCGCCGTATAACGGGTTTCGGCCAGCCGCTGATGCTCCTGCGCGTCCTCCAGGGCCTTTTGGGCCACCTTGACATATTCCCCGGTGGTGCTCGCCGTCAGATAGTATTGGACGGTCCTGAAGGCCACCTCCTCCTTCTTTCTGCGCAGCGCCTCTTCCGAGGCCGCGGCCTCCGTTTTGGACAGCTCCAGCCCGATGCGCGCCTTTTGAGCAAAGAGCGGCTGTTCCAGTGTGACGGCGGTCTGAAAGTCATCGACCGCCGCCGGATGGTTGAGGGTATCGGGTGCAAAGTCGGCAGCCTCGATCCGCTGCTGATTCAGCTTGGTCATGAAGGCATAGGCGGGGTTGGCCGTTCGCAAATATCGTTCCTCCAGCGATACCTTGGGAAGGAGGGCACTGCGGGCGACGCCGATATCCGCCCCCTTGGCGGCATGGGCGTTTCTCTGCGCCCGGAGTTCATGATTGTTTTTCAGCGCCGTCCTGACGGCCTCCTCCAGGGTCAGCCGCTCCCCGGCAGCGCTCCCGGCTTTTGCCGGCGTCGCCGCCAGCAAAAGGAGCAGGAAGACGACCAGGACGGTGGAGGACCGGGACCAGCCTTTCGGATTGCTTCTTGTCTTCATCTTGCCTCCTAATGCCTGCCGGAATCTCGCCGGGTTGGTTGGAACACGGCGCCAAACCGGCGAAGTGCGGTTGGTTCGTTTCTGCGGGACAGGAATGTTTCCCGTTGATCGGGAAAAGATCCTCTTTTATCCATTGTCGCGCGGAACGCCCAGCTTTTCCAGAAAATTTTCCATCGGGCACCATTTCGTGAAAGCGGACTGCAACAGGTTGAGCCCGACAAAAGTTGTGAAGAACAGCCAGTATGGACTGTAGGAATAGGCCAGCAAAACGGAAATCGAGATAAAGCTGCCGGCAATCGCCCGGATATATTGTTCCATTTTCATATTCATTCCCCTTTCGTGATGGTCTTGATCCCTGCACATCGGCAGAGGCTGTAAATTTGTTTTGTTTCCCCCGTCGCCCTATGTTACATATTTTCCGTACGACTTTTAAATACACGCTCATGCGCAAGGCGTCATTGACCTGGATCAACGGGAAGGATATTTATGGATGTGCTAAAAAAGATGCAGGAATTGCCCCTCTTTCAGGGGGTCCCCACCGAAAAACTCAAGGCGCTGGCGGAACGCGCCCTGTACAGGACCTGCAAGGCGGGGGAAATGATCATCGGCGAAACGGATCCTGTCCGCGCCTTTTATGTCGTCGTCACGGGATTGGTCAAGCTCTACAAGATTTCAGCGGAGGGGAAGGAACAGACCCTCAACCTGCTGGGGCCCGGGGACCCCTTCGGCATGTGCACCGCCTTTGCCGTCGCTTCCTTCCCGGCAAACGTCATGGCCCTCGAGAAGAGCGGCATTTTGCTGATCCCCGGACCGGTCATGGAGTCGATTGCCATGCAGGAACCGCGTCTGCTGGTGAACGTCATCCGGATCCTCTCCGACCGCCTCAAGGAATCCATGACCCTGATCGAATCCCTCGCCTTGAAGGAGATCCCCCAGCGGATCGCCTCCTTCCTGATCCATGCCCTGCAAGAAGGGAAGGGAAAGTCGCCGGACCGGCTGGAATTGACGGTCACGCAGCGGGAGCTCGCCAAGATCCTGGGGGCCACCCCGGAGGCCCTCTCCCGGGCGCTCAGAAGGATGAGCGACGCCGGGGTGCTGACGGTGGACGGCCGGACGATCCGGATTCTGGACCGGAAGGGACTCGGCAAACTGGCCGAGGGGGATTAGTTATGGCTATTGCCATGCGATAAAATCTTGGGAGGAAAATACCATGGACAACACGGTAAAACCTGGATGGATAAACCGTATTGCAAGCGTTTCCCGGGCCTTCTTCTGGACTTTATTGTCACTGATGCTGGTGTTGCTTATACTATTCCAGTTTTTCGGATCACGGGCAACGCAAAGTGCCCGCGACAATCTGCTTAAAGGCTTGGAGCAGGACAGAAAGTCCCGCGTCATTGCACTGATTCACCGCCAGGAAAATGTGAGTTTCCTCGGCGTGCCGGTGTCGAGTAATATCAGCATTGAAGACTCAGAGGCGGTATTGCGCGCCATCCGTTTCACCCCGCCGGATCAACCCATAGACATGATCCTGCATACCCCGGGAGGGCTCGTGCTCGCAGCAGAGCAAATCGCCAAGGCCCTGGTGGAGCACAAGGGGAAAGTCACCGTTTTTGTCCCACATTACGCGATGAGTGGCGGCACCCTGATCGCGTTGGCAGCCGACGAGATTGTCATGGATGCCAACGCCGTGCTCGGCCCGGTCGATCCGCAAATCGGCACCATGCCGGCCGCATCGATCGTCAATCTGCTGCGCTTCAAGAAACCCGCTCAGATTAGCGACGAAATGCTCATTCTTGCCGATATGGCACAGAAAGCAAGGGTGCAGGTGGCTAGTTTCGTAGTCCAGGTGCTGCTCAAGCACATGCCGCAAAAGAAAGCCGTCGAACTGGCGACGATCTTGAGCGAGGGGCGCTGGACCCACGATTTTCCCTTGCCTGTGCAGGCAATTCGAGAGTTCGGGCTCAAGGTCTCTACCGATATGCCGCGCAAGGTGTACGAATTAATGGATCTTTACCCGCAAGGCGGTGGTGGAAGGCCGTCAGTGCTCTACGTTCCTATGCGGCGGGCTACCAACCAAAAGGGCACGGTTCCCGACAATCAAGCACCATCAAACACCTCGGGAAAATAGGTGCAGGATCGATACATGCCTCCTCGCTCGATGACAGCATCAACGGACAACGGACGCGACTTCGCAGCTGCTTCAGTTCCCGACACGCTCACGGCGCTGCGCGTGAACCCAGAGGCCGGTCTCAGCCTCGACGAGGCCCAGGTCCGGCTGAAGGAGCACGGCTACAACGAGGTGACCGAACAGAAAGGGCACCCGGTCCTCAAATTCCTCGGGAAATTCTGGGGCGTGTCGGCGTGGATGCTCGAACTGATCATGGTCCTGTCGGCCGTCCTCCGGAAATACTCGGACCTCGCTGTGGTAAGCGCGCTGCTGGTTGTCAATGCCGTGTTGAGCTTTATGCAGGAGCGCCGGGCCGCCGGCGTCGTCGAAACGCTGCGGAGAAGATTGCAGGTCAGCGCCCGCGTGCTGCGCGAGGCGAGCTGGCAGGTCATTCCCGCCCGGGAGCTGGTCCCCGGCGACATCGTCCGTGTACGCCCCGGCGACATCATCCCGGCGGACGTGAAACTCCTCACCGGGGCGTTGAGCGTTGACCAGTCGGCCCTTACCGGCGAGTCGATGGATGTCGATGTAGCCCCGGGCGGAGTGCTCTCGTCGGGATCCGTTGTCCGCCGGGGAGAAGGCAACGGCGTGGTCATGCTGACCGGGGCGAAGAC
>PLLC01000037.1 GCA_003141195.1 Syntrophaceae bacterium | reverse complement strand
CAAAAAACTTGACACTACCCTTATTTTCCATGTTTGCCATCTTAATATCTTAATAAGTGGAATATGGCAAGCGATTTGCGATAAGTGGAAAGAAATTTAACCGTTTTTCCATGTTTTAAGTTATAATATGATAATAAGTGGAAAGTCCGTCCACCTATAGAGGGTGATATGCCGGACAATTTTCCACTTATTACACTGTTGGCGTAAGAACATGAAAAAGGACACAGAAGATACCTTTCTCGATGATGAGTTGGACCCGGACTCTGTAAAGGATGTTGAGAAGTTCCTTGGGTTTGAACAAGGAACGTTCGATCATATCCCCCACTACTGTCGTGGTGAGGCTCTAGATGCCTTACTGCACGTTCGAGAAATGGAGAAAGAGCACGTATTCAGGCCCGGCCTGTACTATGCTGTTCTGTCCGATCTCTGTCGTGCAACACAAGCATCTTTGGCCCTAGGTAACGATATCAGCAGGAAGAGAATCGAAACCTTTATCCTCACATGCGTCGACGCACTCGGCCACATTGAGACTACAAACTACCACCTTTTCTTACGTGAAATTGGTGACGCAGTCCTTCTTCTATTTTCCTCTTTTGTGGATGCTTACCGATGGTGGCGTACCATGCATTCGTGGCTTGATGGTAGAAACAAGATGTGGACGAACGAACTTGACCTCTCGACGTCGGAATTGAAGCAGTTCAGACTTGAGGCTAAGACAATCATTCATGCAGGCGAAATCGCTTATTCTGGCACAAACATCCCCGTGTCAGCCGCAATCAACCAAGTGTTCAAGGTAGAGAAGGAGTTCAAAGCGAATGAGCTGGGTATAACTCACCATGCTCTCGCCTGCGCACGTCCTGTACTGCGGACACTCAAACTACGTCCTTGTCTCCGGGGCAATGTCATACTCCCCGGAGATAAGGAACCCCTTGGCGTTTATTTAATCGACAACTACGAAAAGACTCTTCGGGCACGGAGACGGCATTACCGCAAACTTGCAGAGGATCAAAGGCGCCAACAAGACAATCCACCGGACGCTCGTTCCTCGCGCCGGTGATCTTTTCGATTGGGTGAGGGAGAACATACCATGACTGAAACTGTTTACTTGACCTTTCACGACAACATCAGCGTTGATTCCGCGAAGCGCTTTATCGACTTCTGCACAAAAGTAAATCAACAGTATCAACCGCAGAATCTCTATTTTCTGTTCTCTTCTGGTGGTGGCGCTGTCGATTCAGGCGTCACAATGTACAACTTTCTGTTGAGTCTGCCCCAAAAAGTCATCATGCACAATGTAGGTACGGTTGACTCAATCGCAAATGCGGTTTTTTTGGCTGGAGCGGAGCGATATGCGGCACCGACGTCTGCTTTTCTGCTCCACGGGATTACCTGGAATTTCCCCCAGCCCGCAACCCTTACGTATAGCCAAATGATGGAGATTGTCAGCAGGTTCGACGCCGCGGAGCAACTGACCGCACAGATCATTGCCGATCGATGCTCGCTCACATCGGACGAGGTCCGGCAACTATTTCGGCAAGGAGAATCGAAGGCCCCTACCTTCGCCTTGGCGAAAGGCATCATAAGTGAGATTAGGAACATCTCTATTCCACCGGGTGCGCCACATTATGCGATTGTCTGAGGCAAATGTAGGAAAAGCCTAAAACTCTTACCCAACCAGTCAATCCAGCCGATCGCGACGCTCCGGCTGATTTTTTCGTTATCCGTGGAAATGATAATATCCCTTGATGTGTGCATACAAATGATGTACAATTGAATCATGAAATACGAGTGGAATCCTACAAAAAATGAATGGTTAAAAAAAGAAAGGCATATATCTTTCGAGCAAATAATCATTCATCTTTCTCGGGGCGATGTCTGGAAAATAACTGATCATCCCGACCAGTCAAACTATCCCGGGCAAAGGCTGTATTTTGTTATTGTCGATAGTTATATTTATGTCGTTCCGTATGTAGTTGAAAAGGATTATATTTTTTTAAAAACAATAATACCCAGCAGGAAAGCAACAAAGATGTATAAGGAAGAACAGGAGAATCAAAATGAAATACGATAAAGAAGAAAGAGATATTCTTGATGCGTTAGAAAAGGGCAAGATGAAGCTTGCTACGCCATCAAAAAAAGAAATAGAATCGATTAAGGCAGCGGCAAATAACACACTTAAAAAAGACAAGCGTATAACGATTCGTCTGTATGACCATGACTTTATTGGTATTCAAAAAAAAGCTATGGAGATGGGTATGCCGTACCAAACGCTTATTTCCGGCATCATTCACCGTTACATAGAAGGTGATATAAAAATAAAGACCGGATAACATTGTGCTTCACGGGATCGGCGTGCACGCACGCCTCCCCGTGAGCTTGGGCGTTAGGCCCGCGAACGGCTTTATGAAACGGCCCCTCATGTGGTTGGCGCTCACGGCCGGAATCGGGGCGCTCATAACGATTCTGCTTCTCGTTACAGACACGCTTCTCGGACCACGGGCAGCATTGCAGAGGTTCTGTCTTGGCCCGCTACGCTTCTACTCAAACTCGCAGGCACCGGCCCCCGACTTGGAAGGGAGGTTCGATATTATGAGGAAGAAACCGCTGACCGATAAATCCGGGGAAGTCCGGGAATTGACCAGGGAAGATATGAAGCGTTTCCGACCTGCCGCTGAGGTGTTGCCGCAGGAGCTTTTGGCAGTATTGCCGAAACGGAAGCCGGGGCAACGGGGGGCTCAGAAGATGCCGACGAAAGAACCGGTAACGGTTCGTTACAGCCGCGATGTCTTGGAATATTTTCGTTCTACAGGCCCCGGCTGGCAGGCACGCATCGATGCCGCGCTAAAAGAGTGGGTTGCGCAACATGGTCAGGGCAGTGAAAGAACTTTTGAACGCCATGAACCCACAGTCAGGGGAGGAGGACCCCGTTAATCCCGGCGGCCCCAACCTCGCCTGATAGTGCTACGCGGCTAATCGCGAAGGTTAGCGGATCTTCGCGCCGGTCTTCGGCGGCCGGTCGAAGCCAAGGAGCGTGAGGCCGTCTTCCGTGTCCGTGGCCAGGAGCATGCCGCGGGACTCGACCCCCATCAGCTTTGCCGGCTTCAGGTTGGCCACGACGACGATGGTCTTGCCGACGAGCTCTTCCGGTTTGTAATCCTTCCCCATGCCCGCCACGATCTGCCGCTCCCCGTCGATTTCCACCGTCAACCGGAGCAGTTTGTTCGATTTGGGAACCATCTCTGCCGCGAGGACCTTCGCTGCCCGGAGATCCACCTTCTCGAACTCCTCGTAAGAGATCTCCGGTTTGATGGGCGGCGGAGCAGCCGCCTTTTTGGGCTCTTCCGGTTTCGCCTCCTCCATGCGGATCTCCACCCGGGGAAAGAGGGATTCCCCACGCTTCAGTCCGCTCCCCGCCGGGAGACCGCCCCAGTTCCGGATGCCCTGGAAATTCTGACCGGAGGGATCGGCGATGCCCAACTGCTCCATGATCTTCGCAGCCGAACCCGGCATGAAGGGGGTGATCAGGACGGCGGTAATTCGGAGCGCCTCCAATAGGTTGTAGAGAATCGTCTCCAGGCGGGGGCGGTTGGCCGGGTCCTTCGCCAGGACCCAGGGCTCGCGCTCGACGATGTACTTGTTCGTCACGTTGATGAACTCCCAGATGGCGATGAGTGCCTTGTGAAGGCCGAGGTTCTCGAAGCAGGCCCCCACCTCGGTTACCGTCCTTGCGGCCGTCTCCCGGAGGATGCGGTCTTCGTCGACGACAACCGTGGGCGCCGGGACCTGCCCGTTTCCGTATTTCACGGCCATCTGCATCGTCCGGCTGACGAGGTTTCCCAGGTCGTTGGCGAGATCCGAGTTGATCCGCTGGACGAAGGCCTCTTCGCTGAAGCTGGAATCGAGGCCGAAAACCATATCCCGGAGGAGAAAATAACGGAAGGGGTCGAGGCCGTACTTGTCCCTCAGGTCGAGGGGCTTGACGACATTGCCCAGGCTCTTGGACATCTTGCTCTGATCGACGTTCCAGTAGCCATGCACGTTCAGGTGCCGGTAGGGTTCGATCCCGGCCGCCTTGAGCATCGTGGGCCAGTAGATCCCGTGAGGCTTCAGGATGTCCTTGGCGATCAGGTGCTGCGCGACCGGCCAGAAGGTTTTGAAGTTTTCGCTGTCGGGATAGCCGAGCGCCGTGACGTAGTTGATCAGCGCGTCGAACCAGACGTAGGTCACGTAATTCTCGTCGAACGGCAGCGTGATCCCCCAGGTGAGGCGGCTCTTCGGCCGGGAAATGCAGAGGTCCTCTAAGGGATCGCGCAGGAAGGCGAGCGCCTCGTTGCGGTACCGCTCCGGCCGGATGAACTCCGGATTCTCCTCGATGTGCCGGATGAGCCACTCCTGGTATTTTCCCATCCGGAAGAAGTAGTTGCTCTCCTTGCGGTGTTCGGGAAGCGTCTCGTGCTGGGGGCACTTTCCGTCGACGAGCTCCTTCTCCAGGTAGAAGCGCTCGCAGCCGACACAGTAGAACCCCTCGTACTGGCCGAAGTAGATGTCCCCCGCGTCATGGACCTTCCGGAGGATCCGCCGGACCGTCTCGACATGGTTCGCGTCGGTCGTTCGGATGAAGTAATCGTTCGTGACGGAAAGCTCCGGCCAGAGGGTACGGAACTGGGCGCTGATCCGGTCGGCGTATTCCTGCGGGGTGACGTCCGCCTTCATCGCTGCCTCGGCGATCTTGTCTCCGTGCTCGTCCGTTCCGGTGACGAAGAAGGTCCGGCAGCCGCGGAGGCGGTGGTAGCGCGCCAGTACATCGGCAACGATGGTCGTGTAGGCGTGCCCGATGTGGGGCGAGGCGTTCACATAGTAGATCGGCGTCGTGATGTAAAAAGCGTCTTCCATAATCTGCCTTTCTATTTATCCCGCTGGACGTCCTTCGTCTTGAAGGTCGCCTCCTTCCCGTTTTCGAGGATGACGACGACCTCGCCCTGGAGGGCGCTCTGGCGGATCACCTTTCCCCTCCCCTCGGGGGTCTGGACCATCTTCCCGCACTTCGGCATGTCCCTCTTCAGATCCGCGTACGCCTCATATTCGAAGCCCAGGCAGCACATCAGCCTCCCGCAGAGGCCGGAGATCTTCTCGGGGTTCAGGGACATGTTCTGTTCCTTCGCCATCTTGACCGAAACCCGGTCCAGGGTGTGCAGGAGGGTCGCGCAGCACACCTCCCGCCCGCAGATCCCGAGCCCCTTGATGACGCGGGCCTCCTGCCGCGCGCCGATCTGCCGGAGCTCGATGCGGGTCCGGAACCGCTGCACGAGATCCTTCACCAGATCCCGGAAGTCAACCCGGCTTTCCGCTGCGAAGGAGAAGAGCATCTTGTTCTTGTCGAAGAGACATTCCACGTCAATCATCTTCATGGGCAGCTGCCGCTCCGCGATTTTCCGGACGCAGAACTGCATCGCCTCCTGCTCTAACTTTTGATTGTTTTCCCGGGTCCGGAAATCCTCTTCCGTTGCCAGACGCAGGACATTCTTCAGATTGGCGGCCAACTGCTCATCCGGGACGGCCTTGACCTCCGTCGCCACGTTGCCGATGGCCTGGCCGTTGTCCGTGATGACCACGACGAGGTCGTCCCTTTTCAAGGGGAGATCGGCCGCATGGAATGTGTAGATCTTCCCTTCCTTTTTGAATCTGACGCCGACGATATTTTTCAAGCCGAGTCACCCCCGGATGGTTATTTTTCTTCAGGCGAGCTTAATCAGCATGGCCTCCAAAGTCAACGATTTATTGGCGTTCTGAGCGATGGCGCTTATCGCCGCCTCCACCGCAGCGATGTTATGCAGAAGGTCTCGCCCCGACAGGCGCCCCGCGATCGCTTCGATCACCCCGGCCCGGTCCCGGAACATCAGACTTTCTTTTTCTCCCGTCTCCCGGAAGACCAGGCCGTCCCGGTAGCCGCTTCGGAGGATCCGGAGGCGTTCCAGGATCTCCTCCCGCTCCGTTCCGAAGCGGCCGGCAAACGCGAGCCTTTTCAGCAGATCGGCCGGATCGTCCTGCGCGAGGTGTTCCAGGATGCCGTTCCGCAGGGTGATGTAGTCCTCCCGGTTCATCTCGAGCGCCCTGCCGATGCTGCCGCCGGACGCGGCGGCGAGGACCTCCGCCGCGGCGGCTTCCAGCCCTTCCTTTTCCCGGAGGAAACGGGACACCTCCCCCCGCGGCAGCGGCGCAAAGCGGAGATGCTGGCAGCGGGAGAGGATCGTCATGGGAAGGGCATGGGACCGGGCGGTCGTCAGGAGAAAGACATTCCCCGCGGACGGCTCTTCCAGGGTCTTGAGGAGGGCGTTGGCCGCGGCCGCGTTCATCCGGTCCGCCTCCTCGAGGATGAAGACCCGCTTCCCCTCCCCGGGCCGGAACGCCATCCGCGCCTGGATTTCCTTGATGGCCCCGATCTTGATGAACTGTCCCTCCGCCTGGATCGTGATGATGTTGGGGTGGTTGTTGTGCGCCGCCTTCCGGCAGGAGGCGCAGGCGTCGCAGGGCGGGTCTTCCTCCCCGCAGTTCAGCGCCCTGGCGAAGACGGACGCCGTGGTCCTCTTCCCGACCCCCTCCATCCCATAGAAGAGATAGGCATGGGCGATGCGGTCCCCGGCCATCGTACTCCTCAGGATGGAGATCGGCTTTTCGTGGCCGTAGAGCTCTTTGAACCTCATGCCGTCATTTCCTTCCGGAAAAAGATTTCACAGCAAGGCCGTCAGGTGATGGCAGACCTCGCGCCGGACCGTCTCGATATCCGCCGCGCCGTTGATGATCCGGAAGCGTTCCGGTTCCTCCGCTGCGAGGCTCAGATACCCTTCCCGAATCCTCCCGTGAAATAGGAACGACTTAAAGTAAGGGAGTAATAATTGGGTCTGGCGACCGTCCCTGATACTCTTGTAAAGTTCTTTATCCTCCCGCTCGAAACGGTCCTCTGCCGCCTTGGGTTTTATGCCGGCCGTCCGCTTTTTAGCCCGTTCCAAACCGGCCTCGACGGGGAGATCGAACAGCAGAGTAAGGTCCGGCTTGAGCGAACATGTGGAAAAGTCGTTCAATGTGCGGATGAACGCGGCGTCGAGTCTCCGGCCGAAACCCTGGTAGGCCAGCGTCGCGTCCGCGAAGCGGTCGCAGAGAACCCACTGCCCTTCCGCCAGCGCGGGGAGGATGGTCTCCCGAACGTGCTGGGCGCGGTCAGCGGCAAAGAGCAACAGTTCCGCCTCGGCGCCGATCGCGCAGGATCCCCGGTTGAGCAGAATCTCCCGGATCTTTCGTCCGAGCGGCGTTCCGCCGGGTTCGGCGGTCTCAAGAACGGGGATGCCGCGCTCCCTCAACCAGTCCGCCGCGAGTTTGATCTGGGTGGTTTTCCCGGATCCCTCGCCGCCCTCAAAGGTGACAAATTTTCCCATTCCCCCGCCTATTCAATCAAGCCTGCGTCTCGAACCGATTCTTATAAGGGACGATTCGGAGATTTTTTCGGGCACCCTGCCACCGCAGTGGAGCGGCCGCCGGAAAACATGTCTGAGCGCGAAGCGCGAGTTGGTTTTCCGGCAGCACAACGAGGATGTGCAGGGTCGAAAAAAGATCCTGAGTCCCGATAAAAATCGGTTCGGGACGATAGAAATACCATAAAAGAGAGGGGAAAGCCTCAGCCTTTCGACGGCGTGGCGTTTCCCCCTCTTCGAAGTAAAAACCCGATGTGGAGCTACTTCTCTTCCCCGGGTATGATCGCCTCGACCGGGCACTGTTCCGCGCAGGCGCCGCAATCCGTACACAGTTTGGAATCGATGACATACTTGTCATCCCCCTCGCTGATCGCCTCCACCGGACATTCGTCTTGACAGGAACCGCAAGCAATGCATTCATCCGTAATTAAATACGCCATATTTTTCTCCTTTGTTAATATTTTATGCTTCGGACCGACCCTTCCGGTCCGGTCTTCTAAACGGAAACCACGGATTTGACGGCGGGAACCTCCTGTTTCAGAGATTTTTCGATCCCGTTCTTCAGGGTCATCTGGGCCATCGGGCAGCCCTGACAGGCCCCCACCAGCCTCACCGTGACTACACCGTCGTCGCCCACGTCGATCAATTCCACATCCCCGCCGTCCGCCTGGAGACTGGGTCTGATCCGGTCGATCACCTTCTTCACTTCTTCCTTCATTCTTTCTTCTCCCGTTAGCACCGGTTTCGGGCAATCCGTTAACAGGCTCTGGATCAGCGACTTTTTCAACAGTCCTTCAGTGCGGCATGTAGCCGATCATCTCGCGGATGAGAGCCCTCGCCACATCGGGAAGGTCCGGTTTGATGATCATGTAGTCGCTGATCTTATAATGGACCGCCGTCCAGAGGGTCTTTCCCGTCTTCGCCTCGATCATCGTGATGCTGAGGCTGACCTTGGCGATCTTCTTGTCGTTCTCCGTCGTGTAGTTCCAGTAATCGACGCGGACCAGCAGAAAAGCCTCGGCGCCGGTCAGTTCACCAATCCTTTCGCTCATCGACGGATCGGAGAAACTGACGTTCGCGAGCTTGGCCAGGTAGTCCGTGATGACTTGCCTGAACGTCTCATCCGATTTCATACGACGGCCGATGGCCTCCCCCCCGACCACGTCGGCGAACCACTTCTGCTCGCTCAGGACCTCGGCGAAAAGACGATCGACGTCGCTCTTGGCCTCCGCAAAGGCACGGGTATCGGCGGGAAGGACCGCGACCCGCCGGGGATGAAAATCCCGCGCCTCCGGCGAAACTTCCGAATAGCGGAGCCCGCCGCAGCCCAGGATGCCCAGGAACAGGAGCGCAATGACGGCCGTTATCCATGTTTTTGTTATCACGAACCCTCCGGTTCAGGCAGCCAGACCCCGGACCGCCACAAGCCATAAAAAAGCGCTGACTCCGGCAATGATGTAACCGCTCTCCAGGAGGCCTTCCAGAACCACCCCTGAAAACCCGGACCTTCTATCATAAAGTTTGAAACAAATCCATATATAAAATACACAGGTTAAAAGAAAGAAACTGAGTGATGTCGCCCACCCGGCCGGATAGGCCGCAAAGAGCAGCACAAACAGAAGACCGGAGATTCCCTGGAGAAGGACTAGGGTTTTCTCCCCGCCGATCAGGACGGGGAGGGTTTCCCGGCCGATCAGCCGGTCGCTCTGGATATCGAGGATATCCGACAGCGCGGAACGGATGAAGACGATACCGGCAATGAAAAAAAAGGCCGTCACGACCCCGGGCGTGGGCGTCGGTCCGGCCTCGATCCACGGCAGCAACGCCGCGACAGCCGCCCAGGCGATGGCGGTGGCGATGTTCTTCGACCCCGGGATGTCCTTCAGGCTCTGAAACCGCCATCCCGGCGGCAAAATCCTCGTATTGTAGAGAACGCCGGAGAGGGAGATGATGAACAGGAGAATGAAAGGCGCCGTCCCCGCGGCAAAGGAGGCGCTGAGCGCGAGGATCATGGAGAGGACGGCCAGCGTCACATAGATCTTCTCATGGAGGAGATAGGACTCCTCGCGGAAGGAACTGATGCTGCTGGCCTTCCGGTTGATGGAACGGTTGAGGACGTGCATGCCGTAGACGTAAAGGGAGGCGGTCAGGATGGGGAGGGGGTTCACCGGCAGCCCCTGGAGGAGCATGGCGGCAAACGAGAGACAACCCGCGCCTGCGGCGGAGTAGATATCCGTGCGGACGGCAAAGACCCAGATCTTGAAGAGATGCCGGAAGAGTTCCTCCCTCTTTCCCAGGCGGCCGGTCAGATGGTCCACCACCCGGTCGATGATCCAGTTGGGGGTCGAGGCCCCGGCGGAGACGCCGATCCTCCGGTAAGGTTCGATGTCGATCCCCTGGAGCTCATCGGAGGTCTCGATGTGAAAAGCGGGTTTCCCCTGAAGTTTCGCGAGTTCAGCAAGGCGCCGTGTGTTTGCGCTGTTCCGGCCTCCGACGATGAAGACGGCGTCCGTTCCGGCGGCAAGCGCCTTGATCTCGGTCTGCCTCGTTTCTGTGGAGTCGCATATCGTGTCGAAGATGACCGCCTCCGGGAACCGCTCCTTCACCCGCCGGACGATGGCTGCGTAATCCTCCAGGCTCTGCGTCGTCTGGGCGACGACGCACACCTTCGGCAAAGCAGGGAGGCGATCCACATCCCCGGGGACGCCGAGAACGATCCCCGCCTCGCCTGCAAATCCCAGCAGGCCGTTCACCTCCGGGTGTTCCCAATCCCCTGCGATCAGGACCATAAAGCCTGCCGCCACATGTTTCCGGATGATCGCCTGGACGTGGGCCACCCTGGGACAGGTGGCGTCGATGATCCGGAAGCCCTTTTCCTTGATTTTCCTTCTTTCGGCGGGGGAGATCCCGTGGGCGCGGATGACCATCGCTGCCCCGGCGGGGGCGCAGTCGATCTCATCCAGGCTCCGGATCGGGATGATGCCCCGTTTCCGGAGGAGCTCAACCATCTGGGGGTTGTGGATCAGGGGACCGTAGGTGTAGATGGCCTCCCCGCTCTGGTGGCCGGCCATCTCGAGAACCACATCCACGGCCCGCTTGACTCCCATGCAGAAGCCGGCCGTCTTTGCAAGCTTTATGGCCATCTTTTTTCTCCCGTGTCGCCGGCGGTTCCGCCTTTCGGCGGTTTTTTCAGACAGAGGAAGAATTCCCGGTTCCCAGCCGGTCCCGTGAGCGGGGATGCGCAGCTTTCCAGGACATCGAGGCCAAGGTCCCGGCAGAAGGATGCCGTCTCCGCGAGGACCCGTTCATGGAGCGCCGGATCCCGCACGACGCCGCGCTTGCCGATCTCGCCTTTTCCCACCTCAAACTGCGGCTTGACCAGGGCGAGGACGATAGCGCCATTTTTGATCAGCTTCAGGACAGGGGGAATCACGAGCCGAAGCGAGATGAAGGATGCGTCGATCACGGCGATGTCGATCCCTTCCGTGATGCCACCGCCGTCGTAATGGCGGATGTTTGTCCGTTCGATGCAGACGACCCGGGGATCCTCCCGAAGCTTCCAGGCGAGCTGGCCGTAGCCGACATCGACCGCATAGACCTTCGTTGCCCCCGCTTGGAGGAGGCAGTCGGTGAAGCCGCCGGTGGAGGCCCCGACGTCGAGGGCAACCAGGCCCCGGACGGAAAGGCCGAACGTATCGAGGGCGCCCCGGAGTTTGAGGCCACCCCGGCTGACGTAAGGGTTCTCTTCACCCCGGATCCGGATCTCCGCATCGGCGGGGACCGCGCTTCCCGTCTTGTCCGCCGGCCGATCGCCGACAAGGACCGCCCCGGCGAGGATCAGCGCCTGCGCCCGTTGGCGGCTCTCCGCCAGGCCACGCGCGACGAGCAGGCAATCCAGCCGGATTTTTGGTGTTTTAGGATTTGTCATCAGTCTGCCTGTGGGGTCTTGGGTCTTGAATTTTTGCGTTTTGTAATTCAAGACCCGAGACCTACCCCATCTCCCGGACCGCGGCGGCGATCCCCTCCGCATCAATCCCGTACATTCGCCGGAGCTCCTTCTGGGTGGCTTGAGGGGCGAACTCATCCGGGATGCCGAGGCGTCGGACGGAAACGCCGATGATCCCCTTTTCCGCGAAGAGTTCGAGGACGGCGCTGCCGAAGCCTCCCATCAGGGCATTCTCCTCGACGGTGACGATCCTCTTGAGCTCTCGCGCGGTGCCGCAGAGGAGCTCCGCATCGAGAGGTTTGACGAACCGGGCGTTGATTACCCGGACGGGGATTCCTTCGGCTTGAAGCATCCCGGCAGCGGCCAGGGCCGGGTGGCAGCAGTTTCCGATGGCGACCACGGCGGCCGTCGCGCCCGGCGGATGGAAAAGGATTTCGCCTTTTCCGACGAGGATGGCCCGGGGATTCTCGTCCAGCGGTGTGCCGACCCCGGTTCCCCGGGGGTAGCGCAGGGAAACGGGGCGGCCGCAGCCTGCGGCGGTCTTCAGCATGTGCTGGAGTTCGTTTTCGTCCTTCGGCGCCATGACGATAAGGTTTGGGACGGTACGGAGGAAGGCGAAATCGAACAGGCCGTGATGGGTGGGGCCGTCGGCCCCGACGAAGCCGCCCCGGTCCAACGCCAGGACTACGGGCAGCTTCTGCAGGCAGACGTCGTGGATCACTTGGTCGTAGGCGCGCTGCATGAAGGTGGAATAGATCGCGACGATCGGGATGAACCCCTGCGTGGCGAGACCGGCGGCAAAGGTTACACCATGCTGTTCGGCCATTCCCACGTCGTAGAACCGTGAGGGGAATTCGCCGGCAAAACGGTCGAGCCCCGTTCCCTCGGACATGGCCGCCGTGATCGCAACGATCCGCGGATCCTCCTCGGCCAGCGTCACGACCGTCTGGCCAAACACCTTCGTATAGGAGGGGGGCGCCGGCGAACCGCCGGCGGAGACTGTTTCCCCCGTGTCGATGTCAAACGGCGGGATGCCGTGAAACCGGGAGGGATCGTCTTCGGCGAATTTGTAGCCCTTTCCCTTCTGCGTCACCACGTGGACGAGGATGGGTCCTTCCAGCGTTCTGACGTTTTTAAGGTTCTGGATAAGATGGTCGAGGCGATGTCCCTCCAAGGGCCCCACATAGGTGAAGCCCAACTCCTCGAAGATCGCCCCGGGGACGAAGAAGGTTTTTAGCGACTCCTCCACCTGACGGGAGAACTTCAGCATTTGCTCGCCGATGCCGGGAACCGATTTGAGGAAGGTCTTGACCTCCGCCCTGATCCGGCTCACCGTCTGGCCGGTCATGATCCGGTTCAGGTAGGAGGAGAGGGCGCCCACATTGGGGGAGATGCACATCTCGTTGTCGTTTAAGATGATGATCAGGTTCTTCTTGCGGTCCCCGACCCAGTTCAGCCCCTCGAAGGCCATCCCGGCGGATATCGCGCCGTCGCCGATGATGGCGATGATCCGGAAAGTCTCCCCCTTGAGACAGAGCGCCTCGGCCATCCCCGCCGCCGCGGAGATGGAGGTCCCGCTGTGTCCCACGTCGAAGGTATCGTAAGGACTCTCTTCCCGTTTCGGGAAACCGCTGATCCCGCCCCGCTGGCGCAGCGTGTCGAAGCTCCCCTTCCGTCCCGTAATGATCTTGTGGGTGTAGGCCTGATGCCCGACGTCCCAAACGAGGCGGTCCCGCGGCGTGTCGAAGACGTAGTGGAGGGCGAGTGTGAGTTCTACCGTCCCCAGGGAGGAGGCGAGATGGCCGCCCCGCTTCGAGACGGTCTCGATCATTACCTCCCGGATCTCCTCCGCGAGACGGTTCAGCTCCGCCAGGCTGAGAAGCCGGATGTCCTTGGGATCGTTTACTTTTGCCAGGATGTCCTGTTTCATTTCCTCCGCCATGGTCTCTCTTAGGACCTCCGTTCCAGGATATACCGGGCGATCGCCCGGAGCGGCGCCGCCCCGTCGTCGAAGGGGGCCAGCGATGAAACCGCTTCCGTGACGAGTTCCTCCGCCCGGGCGCGCGAGGCCTCGATCCCCAGGAGAGCGGGGAAGGTGATTTTTCCGCGGGCCGCATCGCTCCCCGTTCCCTTTCCGAGAAGGGCCGGATCCCCCTCGACATTGAGAATGTCGTCGGCGATCTGGAAGGCGAGGCCGATCTTCCCGCCGTAGTCGGAAAGATCGGCGAGCGCCTCATCCCCGGCCCCGGCGAGGATTGCCCCCGCCCGGAGGGAGACGCGGAGGAGCGCTCCCGTTTTGCGCCGGTGGATGGCGTACAGGGTTTCCAGGCCCACTTTTTCTCCTTCCGCGCGGATGTCCTGGACCTGCCCCCCGACCATGCCGCGATAGCCCGCCGCCTCCGCGATCTCGCGGGCGACGTCGAGGAGTCTATCCGTCGGTATGCCCGGCATCCGTTTCCGGTCGGCCAGGAGGTGGAAGGCCTCCGTCAGGAGGGCGTCGCCGGCGAGGATCGCAATGTCCTCGCCGAAGACCTTGTGCAAGGTGGGCCTTCCACGGCGGTAGTCGTCGTTGTCCATCGCTGGCAGGTCGTCGTGGATCAGGGAATAAGTATGGATCATTTCCAGGGCGCAGGCCGCCGGCATTGCCGCTTCGGCGTCCCCGCCGATCGCCTCCGCGGCGGCCAGACAGAGGATCGGCCGGATTCTCTTCCCCCCGGCCAGGAGGCTGTAGCGGACGGCCTGGAAAATCACCGGCGGTTCGTTTTTATCGCCGGGGAGGTAATCATCGAGGGCGCGATCGACGAGCGCCTTCCGTTCGTTGAGATAGGTGATCAGGGAGAAGTCAGGATTCACGTTCTTCCCCCGCAAAAGGTTTCGTTACCAGTTCCCCCTCCTCCCGGAGGAGGAGTTCCACGCGCCGGTCGGCCTCGTCGAGTTTCTTCGCGCACAGACGGGAGAGTTTGATCCCCTCCTCGAAGGCCTTGAGGGATTCCTCCAGGGTCATCTCCCCCGCCTCCATCCGGCGGACGATCTCCTCCAACTTCTCCAGCGCCTCTTCAAATTTCTCTTTGGACATCGGACCGCTCCTTGAATATTTTAATGATTTTTGCGTGCAGATTCCCCGCGGCGAGGCGGATGTCGACCTCCTGCCCGAGGGCGGCGTCCCCGGCCCGACGGAGGATGAGACCGTCCGGCCTCCGCCGCGTGATGCTGTATCCCCGCCCGAGGACGGCCAGTGGGCTTAGGGATGACAGCACCGCCATCGCGGCGTGCGTGCGGTTTTTTCTCAACCCGGCCTGTTTCTCCCAGGCCGCGCGCAGGGCCTTCCCGAGGCCCATCGCCCCCTCGCGATTCTCGCCGATCCGCGACCGGGGGTTCCGGTGTTCGAGGCGGATATTCAGATGCGCCCATGCCTGTCGACGGGCCTCCCGCAGGTGGGCGAGGGAGAGCCTCATCCGCTCGACTTGGTCGTCGAGGGCAATCCTCGCGTCGGCGAGACGCCGTTTCGGATCCCGGAGCCTTCCTTGGAGATCGGCGATGCGGTTCCGGCGCCGCTCCGTTTCCTGACGCAGGCGGCGGATCAGCCGGAGGTGGAGCGACTCCACGGCCTCCAGAAGCTCCGCGCGGAGCGGCACGGCCAGCTCGGCCGCCGCCGACGGGGTCGCGGCGCGGAGGTCCGCCGTGAAGTCGGCGATGGTGAAGTCCGTCTCATGACCGATGGCCGAGATGACGGGGATCCGCGACCGGGCGATCGCCCGGGCCACCCCCTCGTCGTTGAACGGGGCGAGGTCCTCCAGCGAGCCGCCGCCCCGGGCGAGGATGATCACGTCGACGCCGCTCGCGATCTGCATCTCGCCGATCGCCCGGATGATCTCCGCCGGCGCCTCCGCCCCCTGGACGCGGACCGGGGCGATCAGGATATCCACCGCAGGGAAGCGGCGGCGGGTGACGGTCAGAATGTCCCGAATGACGGCGCCCGTCGGCGAGGTAACGACGCCGATCCGCGCGGGCAGGAAGGGGAGGGGCTTCTTGCGGGCCGGATCGAAGAGCCCTTCCGCATCGAGCCGGGCCTTGAGCTGTTCGAAGGCCTTCTGGAGGGCTCCCAGCCCCCGCGGCTCGACGGCATCGATGACGAGCTGGTACTCGCCGCGGGGCGGATAGACCGTCACACGCGCCCGGCAAACGAGGCTCATCCCCTCCTCGATCGCGAAAGCCGCGGGCCGGTTCCGGCCCCCGCCGAAGGGGCTTCGGAAGATCACCGCCCGGATCTGGCTTTTCATATCCTTGAGCGTGAAGTAGACGTGTCCCGACGCCGGGCGGCGCAGGTTCGACACCTCCCCCTCCACCCAGACGAGGGCGAACCCCTCCTCCAGCATGGCCTTGATCCGATCGTTGAGCGCTGAAACGGTCAGAATCTCTTTCAGGTTTCCGCTGTCCATGAGCGGGGAAGTATCAGATATCGGCCGCCGTGACAAGACCGAATTTACGGGGGGGACCGTCGCCCCGGATCGTCCGGGAGGTGAGACCTTTGGAAATCGTGATCCCTCCGCGCGCTGGACATTTTTCGACCCTGCGCCTCCTCGCTTCGCTGCGGGGGCAGGGTGCCCCGAAAAATCTCCAATGCGCGCTTCCGGGATCCGATTTCCACGTTGCGCAAGGTTTCGAGGCGCCCGAAACGACAGATTCGTTGACTTTTGTCCGGCTCTCTTCCATAATAAGCCTTAATGAAGGGTTTTGCGCCCCTTCCGTTCCCCTTCGCCGGGGTTCCCGATCACGATTCACCAGGGGAGGTTATGAAAAAGAAAAACTTTTTGAAGACGCCGGTCCGGCACATCGACATTACCTCGTTCGACGCCACGCCGATCATCGAGGCGATGCAGGGGATGTCGTTTACCGCCAGGGATTTGGCGGCGGCCGCCGGCATCTACGACCGGATGCTCTCCGAAAAGAGGTGCGGCATCATCCTGACCATCGCCGGGAGTACCAGCGCCGCCGGATGCATGCAGATCTATGTGGAGATGGTGAAGAACAACATGGTGGACGCAATCGTTGCCACGGGGGCAACGGTGGTAGACATGGATTTTTTCGAGGCGCTCGGTTTCCGCCACTATCAGGGAACGCCGTTCGTGGATGACCGGGTTCTCCGGAGCCTTTACATCGACCGGATCTACGACACCTATATCGATGAGACCGAGCTCCAGATCTGCGACAAGACCATCCAGACCGTTGCCGACGGCCTTTCCCCCCGTCCCCACTCCTCGCGGGAGTTCATCCGGGAGATGGGTCGCTATCTGACCGAAAATGCCGTGAAGAAGGACTCCCTCGTCCAGGCGGCCTTCGAGCACGGCGTCCCGATCTTCTGCCCCGCCTTCTCGGACAGCAGCGCCGGTTTTGGCCTTGTCCTCCATCAGGTTAAGCACCCCAAGGCGCACGTCTCCATCGACTCGGTGAAAGATTTCCTGGAGCTGACCCAGATCAAGATCAAGGCGGGGGAGACGGGTCTCCTGATGATCGGCGGCGGTACGCCGAAGAACTTCGCCCAGGACACGGTCGTCTGCGCGGAGGTTCTGGGGAAAATAGTCCCGATGCACAAGTACGCCGTCCAGATCACGGTAGCCGACGTCCGCGACGGGGCCTGCTCCAGCTCCACGCTCAAGGAGGCCAACTCCTGGGGGAAGGTGGACAGCAGCAACGAGCAGATGGTCTATGCGGAGGCCACCTCCGTCCTTCCGCTCCTAACAAGCTACGCCTGGCACCGGGGGAACTGGAAGAAGCGCAAACGGTGGCATTTTGCGAAGCTCTTTGCGGACGGATCGTGCAGCGCTGGCCCTGCGGGGTGTTCGGAGGCGTGAAAACGATAGCATTCTCTTCAGCAGGGGCCGGCCGCCGGAAGGGATCCATGAACATAAAAAAAAGGGATAGGCGCTTCGTTTTCACAAAGCGTCCGTCCCCTTTTCCCGTCTTGGTGGAGATGAGGGGGATCGAACCCCTGGCCTCGGCGTTGCGAACGCCGCGCTCTCCCAGCTGAGCTACATCCCCATTTTTCTTAATAAAAATGGTGGGGTACCGAACTTCCCCGCAGTTTCCGGCGGAGCATATATGATTCGCGGCGAGCCTGTCAAGGGATTGTTGCTTTCCCTAAGCGCCGCAAAGGAAACACGGGCCACGAGCAGTTGCATTTTTCTTTGCCGCCTTGCTGGGAAGCACTGCCGGCGGAATACTGGGTATAGGGTTGGCGTTCAGGCATCTACAGCACGAAACAGTTAACAGCTTGACAGTCCAAAGTTCTCT
>PLLC01000061.1:64349-74649 GCA_003141195.1 Syntrophaceae bacterium | reverse complement strand
GGGCAGCCTTTGTTAGCTAAGAAGCAAGAGAGTCAAATAGCAGGAAAGGAGGAAAAATATGGGGATTATACTGATCGTTATTCTTATTCTCGTCTTAGTCGGCGCACTACCCACCTGGCCTCACAGTAAGAACTGGGGATACTATCCCAGCGGTGNNTTGGATTGGTTCTTCTGATTTTGATCATCCTGATACTGATGGGGCGGATCTGACCGCCATTAGCTATTTTATGGGCGATGCTTGATGGTAAAAAAGTGAGCTGACTAAAAATGATGACCTCGTAAAAAGTCAATATTTGCCATTTTGCGGTTTGTAAGTAACTGAATTCGTTGAGTACAAATTTTCAAAAAGAACCGTTCGGCGACTTTTTACGAGTCCGACAAAAATGGAGAGGTGAACTCATGAAGAATAGTCATTCGCATGAAAAGCAGGGAGAATCCGGCCCGATAGCCTCTCTATCGAAAAGTAAGAGGCTATCCCACCTTTCCGGCATCAAAATTGTGAAGAACGGGAAAATACCCGCGGACATTCAGGAAAACACTGAAATTTATGATTTATCGATTCTCCCCACATTTACATTATGTGCATGTTATCTCGGATATGCAAATTATAAAATACTGGGGGAAGAAAATGTTGAAATTCCCATAGGCTTGATCTGGGACCTGTTTAACTTTACGTCCGGTCTGACCGCGGGGAGGCAAATAATGGATCGGCATATAATGATCATTGAGAAGGCTTTCGAGTTGTTAGGCTTCCATGCGGATCTTTCAGTCAAGGATCAATATGTCGTTGTCGCTGATGGAATTTCAAAGATTGCGGTCAGGGAGAGCGGTAAAACGAAATATATTGGATTCAACGAAAAAGGCATAAATCCGGACATTTTTTCACAGATGTTGATGCGTGCATTACGCAGGAGCGTTTGAATGTAGCCTCTTTTTGACAACAAGATTTGAGTGTAGCGGAAGGAGATCATCATGGACGCTCTGTTCACAAAGAAAGTACGAGCGGCGGCACCGCTAACAAAGGGGAACGCGATGAGAGCCAAAGTGGGTTTGTGGATTGACCATAGGAAGGCTATTGTTGTGACTGTCACGGATAAAGGGGAAGAGATAGTCCTGACAATATCGGCGGCTGAAAAACAGCTCCGCCGTTCAGGCGATTCACCCCTCAAGGGTCCCTATGAATCACAGCAGGTGCCTGCGGACGATAGTCGCCAGAGAACTCTTGCGGGACATCACAATCTTTATTACGATGCGGTCATTGCGTGCATTGGTGATGCTGAATCCATTCTGATATTTGGTCCTGGTGAGGCAAAGGGCGAACTGAAGAAACGTCTTGAAAAAAGAAAACTGGACGGACGCATCGCAGGTGTTGAGACAGTTGACAAGATGACAAATCGCCAGATTGCGGTGAAGGTTCGGCAGCACTTTGCCAAAAATGTTCAGTAATAGGATTGAGATAGAACTCCAAAATACCGGCTGGAAGGTTAAAATCAACCCAGGCCAATCCGTCCCCGAACCCACCACCATGCTGCTTCTTGCCTTGGCCTCATTGGTTTCGGAATGAGGAGGAAGATGCAGAGATAAGCCCATATCATGCTTTATAAAGATGGTTCTTACTGTGGGAGGGGATTAGGCAGGGTCAGAAATGGCCCTGCCATTTTTTATGCACATTTTAACCAGTAATCTTCATCTTGCGTGGCCACCTTGGACTAAGGAGTAGTAGGTGTAACTCAGACAAGGCCCATTTCAACCAGATTATCAAATCAAAAGTACGCATGAACCGGATGAACATAAATATTCTTATGGAGGCCCGTATCCTGGCCATTTCGGATGTGGTGGAGTCCATCGCCTCTAAACGTCCCTATAGCGTTTTGCCCTGTGAATGGGGCATGAATCCGTATCTCCGGAATAATAGCGAAAATGGGTGTTGACAAGAGGGGCCGATGCGCTAATATTCGCTCAAGGTGAGCGAACTCCATGGAAAATATTTACCTTACGGGGATCGACATCGGTTCGACCACCGTAAAATTGGTCCTCTGCGATTTAGAGGGCCGAATCGTTTTTTCGCGTTACCGCCGCCACCATGCCCTGACGGTGGATACGGTCCGGGCAATGCTGACGGAGGCCCGCCAGGCGCTGGGAAACTGCATCCTGGATCTCGCCTTCACCGGCTCCGCAGGCATGGGCGTAGCGGAGTCTTACGGTTTTCCTTTCATTCAGGAGGTCGTCGCCTCCACCAAACTGATCCGGCAGCGGTGGCCTGATGTCCGCACCCTGATCGAGATCGGGGGCGAGGACTCCAAGATCGCCTTCTTCGACGATCGGTTTCAACCCGACATCCGCATGAACGGGAACTGCGCGGGCGGCACCGGGGCCTTCATCGAGCAGATGGCGGTTCTGCTCGACGAGCCCCTCAAAACAATCGACCGCCTGGCGGGGGAGAGCAGGGCGCTTTATCCCATCGCCTCCCGCTGCGGGGTATTCGCCAAGACGGACATCCAGGCCCTGCTGAGCAACCGGGTCTCCCGGGAGGACATCGCCGCCTCGGTCTTCCATGCGATGGCCCTCCAGGTGATCTCCACGCTGGCCCGCGGCTGCGACGTCCGGGAAAAGGTCCTCTTCGCCGGCGGACCGCTAACCTTCTTTCCTTGTCTGCGCAATGCCTTTCACCGCTTGCTCCATCTCGATCCGGAGAAGGGGGTTGTGGTCTGCGATCACCCGGAGCTGCTCGCGGCGGAGGGGGCGGCCCTCCATCACGGGGATGCCCCCCGCCGGTTCGAACTGGAAAAATGCGTGCAGAGCCTCGCAAACGGAACGCTTCATGGACGCAAGGAGGCCGGGAAAAGGCTCGCGCCCCTTTTTGGGGATCATGAGGAGTTCGCCGCCTGGGAAGATCGTCACCGGGAGCATCGGGCGCAAAGGATTGATATCGGCCTTCTCGATGGGACCCCCTGTTTCCTCGGGATCGATTCCGGTTCCACGACAACGAAGATCCTCCTGATGGACGACGAGAGCCGTGTAGCGCTGACCTGGTACGCGTCGAACGGCGGGGATACGATCGGCGCCGTCCGGAAGGGGCTCGATGCCTTCCGGGAGACCTGCCTGAAGGCCGGTGTTGTCCCCCGCATCCTCCGGACGGCCGTAACGGGATACGGCGAGGATCTCATCCGGGCGGCATTCGCCCTCGATGACGGTGTCGTCGAAACGATGGCCCACTATCGCGCGGCCCGTTTTTTTGCCCCGGACGTCTCTTTCATCCTCGACATCGGCGGCCAGGATATGAAGGCGATTTACGTCCGCGATGGCTGCGTCTCCGATATCCAGATCAATGAGGCCTGCTCATCGGGCTGCGGTTCCTTCATCGAAACCTTGGCCCGCTCCCTCAATCTCGGGATCGCCGACTTCTCCCGAATTGCCTGCGAAGCGAACGAGCCCTTCGATCTCGGGACGCGCTGCACCGTTTTCATGAATTCCCGGGTGAAACAGGCCCTCCGAGAGGGGGCTACGGTGGGGGAGATCTCGGCCGGTCTCGCCTGTTCGGTGATCCGGAATTCCCTCTATAAAGTTCTGAAACTGAAGGATCCGGCCACGCTCGGGGAGGAAATCGTCGTCCAGGGGGGGACCTTCCGCAACCCGGCCATCCTGCGAGCCTTCGAGCTCCTGATCGGGCGAGAGGTGATCCGTCCGGACATCTCCGAAATGATGGGAGCCTATGGGGCCGCCCTGACGGCGCGCAGCAACCACCTTGCGGAACCGTACGCGGTCACGACCTTTCCGGGACTCGACGGGGAGGCCCTGGAAAACAATGTGACGAAAAAAGAGCTGCAATGCGCCGGTTGCGAGAACCGCTGTGCGGTGACCCGGATGAATTTCGGGGGAGGGCGGAATTATTTCACGGGCAACCGGTGCGAACGCCATTTCAGCAACGGCGGACTCAACCTCCGGCCGAGGGAGAACCTCTTCGCAACCCGTCTTAAACTCATCTTCGACCGGCCGCTGGCGCCGGACCGGACGCCGATCCTCACCTTCGGCATCCCGCGCGCCCTGAATATGTATGAGAACTTCCCCTTCTGGTGCGCGCTGCTGACCCACTGCGGGTTCCGGGTGGTTCTCTCCGCGCCGTCCGGGACGAAGCTCTTTGAAAAGGGTGTCGGGACGGTGATGTCCGATAACATCTGTTTCCCGGGGAAGCTCGCCCACGGCCACATCCTCGATCTGATCGAGAAGGGGGTGGACCGGATCTTCTACCCGATGGTGATCTTCGAGAGCCGGGAGGACCCCGATGCCCAGAACAGCTTCAACTGCCCCGTCGTGACCGGTTACCCCGACGTTGTCCGGAGCGCGATCGACCCGGAGGGCCGCTTCGGTGTCCCGATCGACAGCCCGGCCGTTAGTTTCAAGGATACGGCGCTCCTGAAAAAGCAGATCCATCTCTTCCTGAAGGGGTTCGGGATCGGGAAAAAACGCGTCGACGAGGCCGTGGAGAAGGGGCTCGAAGCGCAACGGGAGGTGCGGCGTGAACTGCAGAAACAAGCCCTCATCCTGATGGAGAAGGCCCGAGAGGAGCACCGCTTCGCCGTGGTCGTCTCCGGCCGCCCTTACCACTGCGATCCGCTTATCAACCATGGCCTTCCGGAGCTCCTCGCGGGATTCGGCGTGGACGTCATTCCGGAGAATGCCGTACCGCTTGCCGCGGATCACTCCTTGAAGGAGAGCCCCGTCCTGACCCAATGGGCCTACACGAATCGGATCCTCTCCGTGGCGAAGGTGGTCGCCCATACGCCCCATCTCGAAATGCTGCAGATCACCTCCTTTGGCTGCGGCCTGGACGCGATCTCCGCCGATGAGGTGCGGGAAATCATCCGGGGCGAAGGCAAGATCTACAGCCTGATCAAGATGGACGAGATCACCAACCTCGGGGCGGTCCGGGTCCGTCTCCGTTCCATGCTGGACGCGATCCGGGAACGTTCCGGGACCGGGAAACCCAAGAGCGGACCGAACCATACCGATCATCCCTCCGGGGGAAAACCGGAGGAAAGGACGATCCTCGTACCGTGGTTCTCGCCCCTCTATTCGCCGTTCATCCCGGCGGTCTTCGCCTCCTTCGGCTGCCGGGTGGAACTCCTCATGCCCCAGGACCGCACCTCCGTCGATGTGGGACTCCGGTATGTGAACAACGACATGTGCTATCCCGCCGTCATCCTGATCGGGGACATCATCAAGGCCCTCCGGTCCGGGAAACACGACCCGGACCGGACGACGATCCTGCTGATACAGACCTTCGGACAGTGCCGGGCGTCCAACTATTTGCCGCTCACACGAAAGGCGCTCGCGGCCGCTGGGTTCGGCGAGGTTCCGGTCATTTCCCTGTCCGCGGAGGAGACCCCCCTCCAGACGGCACTCCCGATGGACCGGAACAAGCTGGTCAAGAGGCTGGCCCTGGGGCTCATCTTCAGCGACGCCCTCGCCCGGATCACCTTGGCGACGGCGCCGCACGAGATCCGCGCCGGATCGACGATGGTCCTCCAGCAGAAATACATTGCCGAAACGGGAAGGCTTTCCGGCGAAGGGGATTTCAAGGCGCTCCTCGCCCTGCTCCGGGAGGCCGTCCGCGATTTCAACGCGCTCCCGGTGGACAACGCCCCGGCGCCGATCGTCGGGGTCCTGGGCGAGATCTTCGTCAAGCACAACGCCTTTTCGAACAACAACATCGTGGAGTGGCTCATCTCCCAGGGTGTGGAGGTCGTTGTTCCCCCGCTTCTGAGCTTTTTCGAGCAGCGCTTCGTGAACGAGGAGTTCGACCAGCGCGCCTACCTGAAGCGCTCCTTCCGGGACCTCGTGCTGACCCGTCTGCTGGACCGCTACGTTCGCTTCTACCTGACCCCTGTGGAGAGGGTCATGAAAGATTTCCGTTATTACCGGCAACATTACGATCTCAAGGAACTGGCAGAGGAGACGAGCCGGGCGACCAGCCTCGCCAACCAGGCGGGGGAGGGGTGGCTCCTCCCCGCCGAGATGATCGCCATGTTGAAAGGAGGCGTAGGAAACATCATCTGCCTGCAGCCATTCGGCTGCCTCGCCAACCACATCATCGGAAAGGGTGTGGAGAAAAAACTCAAATCCCTGTACAATCGTCTGAACCTTCTCTTTCTCGACATGGATCCGGGGATGAGCGAGGTGAATATCCTGAATCGTCTCCATTTCATCGTCATGTCGGCGCGGGAGGGGATGCAGACGGAAAGGCTTGTCGCGAGAACATAAGTTATGGCAAGAAAAATCGGCATCGCCCTGGGCAGCGGCTCCGCCCGGGGATGGTCCCACATCGGCGTGATCCGGAGCCTGTTAGAGGCGGGGATCCCGATTGATATCGCCTGCGGGGCCTCCGTCGGCGCGCTGGTCGCCGGTTCCCTCGTTGCCGGTTTTCTCGATCCACTGGACCGGTGGGCGAGGCGGCTGAACTGGTCGCACATCATCGGCTTCATGGATGTGATGATCCCCCGCTCGGGACTCGTCGAGGGGGAGAAGATCTCCGGCTATCTGCGCGAGGTCCTCTCCGATCCGATGATCGAGAACCTGCCGGTCCCGTTTGCCGCCGTTGCCACCGATCTCAAGACGGGCAAAGAGGTGTGGCTCCGCGAGGGGTCCCTCATCGACGCCGTTCGGGCAAGCATGTCGCTCCCGGGCATTTTTACCCCCTTCGGACGGAACGGCCAATGGCTTGTCGACGGCGGGCTGGTGAATCCCGTTCCCGTGTCGCTCTGCCGTTCGATGGGCGCCGACATCGTCGTCGCCGTCAATCTGAATTCGGACATCATGGGGAAACCGCGGCTCCGCCGGATGGCCGACCCGCCGAGCAACGGCCGGAACGAGGTTTCGCCCCGGGCTCAGGGACGCTGGGCGGCCTTTCTCAACCAGACGGCAAAGAAGGGGAATCTCACCCTCTTCCGGCAGCTCTTTCAGGAGCAGCCGGGACGCGGGCCGACGCTCTTTGATGTGATGGCGACCTCCGTGAAGATCATGCAGGATGCCATCACCCGGCAGCGGCTCCTTGACGATCCGCCGGACATCCTTGTCAAGCCGAGGCTCGCCCACATCGGGCTGATGGAGTTCAACCGGGCCGAGGAATCGATCGAGGAGGGGAAGCGGGCGATGGACCTGATGATACCGATGCTCCGCGACCTGCTGGATTAGCAGACCGTTGAAAAACGCCCATCTGCTGCGTTTCCCTCATCCTCAGCCGTTCAACGTACAAGCAAGTACGCCTCACGTCTGAGGATTTCGGGGGCCTTGCATCTGGGCATTTTTGAACAGTCTGCAAAAGAAACTACTGTTAGAGTGAAATTTCAAGCCCGTCCAACGCGGCTGTCGTTGCGAGGAAGATCCCGGCGGCGACCGCCTCCGACTCCTTCCGTTCGGGAAGGCTCTGATAGACCCCCGCGTCGAAATGGGTGAGGGCGAGGCGTTTGGCCTCCGCTTCCACGGCGATCCGCGCCGCCGTCTCCGGGTTGAGATGAGGCCACGCCTCGCAGGATTGGCCTTCTTTGTAGGCGCACTCCGTGATCAGCAGATCGGCCGACCGTGCCAGCGTCACGGCGTTTTCGCAGTAGCCCGTGTCCGGGCAGTAGCTGACGATCCGGCCGTCGACGGCGATCCGGAAGCCTAAGGTAATCGAGGCGTGGCGGAGCGGCAGAACTTCGACGGGGAAGGGGAGGGAAGCGGCCTCTTCCGGCATCTCCAGGATCCTTGCCGGATAGGGAAGCTCCGCAAGGGGGATCGTGAAGGGGGCCTTTATGAAGGTTCCCAGGATCTCCCGGCACCCTGTGGGGGCACAGATGGTCAGTCCCTCCCGGAATCGGAACTTTGCGAGGATGTGGAGGCCTTCGATGTGATCGATGTGGAAGTGGCTGAGGAACAGGAATACCGGCTTCCCGCCATCCAGGTAATGTTCCGCCCGGTGGATGCCGTTTCCGGCGTCGAGCAGGATGTCGTACCGCTCCGTCTGCACGAGGGTGCAGATTGTGTTTCCCGTCTCCGTGTCGTACCAGCCGTTCGTGCCCAGAAAGATGACCTTCATGCTCCAACCTCCGCAGGGATTTTCGGGGGATACGTCCCCCTTTCCGGATTTCCATATACCCCACCCTCGTTTGCCGTACAACCCCTTTCGTTTGATTTCTCCGGCAATCAGCCACATTATATTGGAAATCGTCAACTTATCGGGGGGCAGGTTGAATCCTTTATGACGATGACGCCGCGGGGGGAGAATTACCTATACTCTTTCATTTTTGAAGATGGCCCCATTGCAAAACACTAAAATTCAGAATGAAGACCCTATCGCTTATTTGCCCTTGTTTTCAAACGGAAGCCGCATCGGCGGGGCTTCAAAAAGCTTCAGGAATAGTGCAAAAGCCACCGCATTGCCTTTCGGATAATTAAAGCTTGCCAGGGTGGTGACGGGACTTCTCAGCTTCCCGAGCATCTCTTTCCATTTTAAGGAGTTGGCCTGAACGAGTATGTCGAGATTGTCGGAGAGACTGGGTGTGATTTCCGCTACGCCACGGCGCACGTGGATCGTGAAGGCCTCGCCGGCATCGGTGAATTGGATGCCGACCCGCTTATCAATGTCGGCGCTCGCCTTCGGATCGAGGTTGACCGCCATCACATCGAAGAAAAAGGAGAGGGGAAAGCGCTGAACCATGCGCGGATTCGGCTTCACCCGAGAAGTGGCGACGAATTTATCGCGTATTTCCAGGGCCTCCGTCAAATAGTAGTGGCGGGCATTGGCGTTGCTTTCCCTCTCCCCCAGCAGGGTCAGGGCTTTGATCCGGATGGTGCGCGCCTCCTTGTTTTCGGGATTCAGGCGAATGGCGTAGCCGGAAAGTTCCAGGGCCGCCTGGGGGTTTCCTTTTTCGACATATCTCTTCGCATGTTCGAGAAGCTTTGCCTCGCCTCCGGAAATTTCGGCCATCATTTGCGCCTGTTCTTTCACCGGCAGCGGCTGAAGATCCGCCGAATCGCCGCTGAACCAGCCCATGGTTCCGCTGAGCATGGAGCGGGCCGACCAGGAGACTTTTCCGTAGAACTCCTGCAAGTAGGGCGATTTGGCCAGGTGAGCGGGCAATATGACGTTGTCTGCGAGCTCATCGGGCGTCATCCCCTGATTGATGCCCCGGAGCGACTGGTCATGGACGTACTGGATGGCGTCCCGGTAATCAGTCGCAATCTGGTGGATCGTGGCGGCACCGGCGATCGGCTGCCCGTGGGATGGTACGAGATATTCGGGCCGCAAAGCGCGGATGATGTCCACCGAACGGTACCAGTTTTTCAGGCTGCGGAACCAGGTTCCCCGGATCGTATAGAGGTTTGGAAAGGACTTGTAGAGGTTGTCGCCGCACATCAATATTTTTCGGTCCGGGAGCCACACATAAAGCTGGTCGTCGGTTTCTCCAGGGGCATGGATCAACTCGAAGGAGATGCCCGCCACGTTCGCCTTCATCCGGTCGCGGAATGTCTTCGTGGGCGGGATGTAGCCCAGGGTGGAATCGGGGCCGAGGGAGAGGAACGGCCCGATCCCGGCATTGATCATCGACTTTTTGTCCAGGAAGGTTCCGAACATCCGCATGCTCCTGGACCCGTTTATCGGGCCCGTTTCGCTGATGAAGCGCGATACGGCGTCGTCGGTGCTTTCATGGGCGAATATTTCCGGGGTGTTCTTTCCGGCAAAGGCCTCGGCGCCGAAGATATGGTCGGGGTGAAAATGGGTATAGATGATCGCCTTCAGGGGCAGATCGCTTAATTTCCTGAAATCGTTCCAGACTTCGGTCCCTTCCTCATTGCTCGCCATCGTATCGATGATGATGACGCCATCTTTTCCGACGAGCATGATGGAATTGGCAATCCCGTAGCCGACGGCGGAGTAAACGCCATCGGCTACCTTATAGATCTTCTTTTCAAATTCCCTGGAGTGCTCTGTTAGTTTCCGGTTTTCGACAACATTCGGCAGACCCTTTTCCGCTTTTTGGCAGGAACCGAGGCCGAGCGCAAGAATGATGAAAAAAATGCCGCCCAGAATAGTCCTTTTGTTCATGGTGTCTCGCCTCCGAAGGAAGGTTGTACAATTATGGGATTCCGTATAGAAAGCCGTCATATCACCGAACTTCCGACTTATTTGGACCTTCCAACCATAATTTGCAATCAAAATCTTTCCCTTTTTCGATATCATAAATCGTGCCGCCGCCGTATTCGATAACGCTAAGGTAATTGCAAAACTCTTCCAAATATGATGAACTCGTAAAAAGTCAAA